>JACDCP010000218.1 GCA_013817465.1 Gammaproteobacteria bacterium
ATCCTATAGTCGTTCGGCAGGGCCCGAAATCGACACGGGCCCATTGTGGATCAAACCTGATAGGATGACTTCCGTCCGTCGAAGAACATCTCGAGATAACGGCGGACCTGGCGGCGCAATCAAGCACATAACCGCCAAGGCCATCCCAAAGGATCTGTCGAACTGCTGTTCGCATGGAGGTTGAAATGGACCACGGTTCCGGAGCGACCGCTTCTTTCTGGCTGACCGCACCGCTGCCCGAGTATCCGGCACTGGCCGAGAATGCCGAGGCTGACGTGTGCGTAATAGGTGCCGGGATCGCCGGCCTCACGACTGCCTACCGACTGGTTCGCGAAGGCCGCAGTGTGATCGTGATCGATGACGGTCCAGTCGGCGGGGGCGAGACGAGCCGGACCACTGCCCACCTGTCGAATGCCTTCGACGACCGATATCACGAGGTCGAGCGCCTGCTTGGCGCCGACATAAGCGGAGCGGTCGCAGACAGTCACAGCACCGCGATCGACTGCATCGAGCAGATCGTCGACCGCGAGGGCATAGATTGCGATTTCAGGAGAGTCGACGGGTATCTGTTCCTGCCCCCCGGCGGCTCGAAGGATGAGCTTTCCAAGGAGCTCGAGGCGGCGCATCGCGCCGGATTGAACGACGTCCGTCTGGTGGATCGCCCGGAATTGTCTTCCGCCGACCTGGGCCCAGCGCTGTTGTTCCCGCGGCAAGCCGGGATGCATCCGGTGAAGTACCTGGCCGGCCTGGCCGAAGCCATCGATACACAGGGCGGGCGCATTTGTTGCCGCACGCGTGCCTCGGAGATCGAAGACGGGCGTCCGACGCGGGTTCATACCGGTTCCGGCCACACGATCACGGCGCAGGCTACGGTCGTCGCGACGAACAGCCCCGTGAACGATCGCTTCGTGATTCACACGAAGCAGGCACCTTATCGGACCTTCGTCGTGGGCTTCAAAGTCGCGCAGGGGTCGATGCCGAGGGCGCTGTACTGGGACACCCTGGACCCATATCATTATGTGCGCATCGCCGGTGAGCTGGACGACCGGCACGACTTGCTGATTGCCGGCGGGGAAGACCACAAGACCGGCCAGAAGGACGATGCCGAGCTACGCTTCGAGCGGCTGGCCGACTGGACGCGCGAGCGCTTTCCGGTGACGGGTGAACCGGTATACCGCTGGTCCGGCCAGGTCATGGAACCCGTCGATGCCCTGGCCTTTATCGGTCGCAATCCCGGTGATGAGCACGTGTTCATAGCGACCGGCGACTCTGGTCAGGGCATAACCCACGGCACGATTGCGGGCATGCTGCTTTGTGACCTGATCGTCGGCAGGGACAATCGCTGGCGCGACGCCTACGACCCGTCCCGGAAATCCGTGAAGGCGATTACCGAGTTCGCAAAGGAAAACATCAACGTTGCCGGGCAATACGCCGCCTGGGTGACGCCCGGCGACATTTCGGCCATCGAGGACATTCCTGCCGGTGAGGGCGCCGTCGTGCGGCGTCATGCGAGGAAGATAGCGGCCTACCGGGACGCCGACGGTACCGTGCACACGCTCGATGCGACCTGTCCCCACCTGGGTTGCGTGGTGGCCTGGAACAGCACGGAAAAGAGCTGGGATTGCCCGTGCCACGGCTCGCGTTTCGACGCGACCGGCCGCGTTGTCAACGGGCCGTCCATCGTGGATCTCAGCCGCATGGATCTCCACTGATAGCAGGGTGAGAACCGGGCACACCGCAGGAGCTCTTCTCCTCCTTCTCCTCGTAACGGGCTGCGGCACGCTGCCCGAGGTGGAAGCCATCCGTCCCGATTCGGAGCATCCGCGCTACTGGCGGTATAACGGGCAGACGGTGCTGCTTGTCGGTGGCTCGAAGGAAGACAACCTCTTTCAGGTCGATTCGCCCGAGATTCACCTCGAGCTCCTCGCGTCCGCCGGCGGCAATTATGTGCGAAACACGATGAGTTCCCGCGATTACGGCAATGTCTGGCCGTTCGAGCGCCTGCCGGACGGGCGTTATGACCTCAACCGGCTCAGCGACGCGTATTTTGCACGTTTCGAGCGGCTGCTGGAGCTGGCTGCGGAGCGGGACGTCATCGTGCAGATCGAGCTGTGGGACCGGTTCGATTTCGCGCAGGAGCCCTGGCTCGACAATCCGTACCGCCCGGCCAACAACGTGAACTACACGCCAAAGCAGAGTGGGCTCGAGAACGAGTACGCCCGCCACCCGGGAAAGAACGACAATCCCTTTTTCCGCTCCATCCCCGTCCATGACGAAACTACGGGCATCCTTCCGTACCAACACCGGCAAGTGGATCGCCTGCTCGAGATCTCGCTGCAATATCCGAACGTCCTTTACACAATTGACAACGAGACGAGCGCGACCGCCGAATGGGGCGCGTACTGGGCCGCGTACATTCAGCGCCGGGCTGCGGAGCGCGGCGTGACCGCCTACGTGACCGAGATGTGGGGCGCGCGGGACATCGAAGCAGGGGCGCACCGGCACACGCTGGATCATCCCGAGCTGTATGCGTTCGCCGATATCTCTCAGAACAATCACCAGACGAGCGACGAGCACTGGGACAATCTCCAGTGGGCGCGCGAATATGTTGCCAGCCGGCCGCGGCCGCTCAACAACGTCAAGATCTACGGTGCCGATGGCGGACGCTTCGGCACGACCCGGGACGCCGTCGAGCGGTTCTGGCGAAACATTCTCGGCGGCGCCGCTTCCGTTCGCTTCCACCGGCCGCCCGGAGGTATCGGGCTGGATCCGACCGCGCAGTCCCATATCCGCAGTGCGCGGGTACTGGAAAGCCTGTTTGACATCTTCGCGGCCGAGCCCGACGCCGGGCACACGCTGCTGCTCGAGCGCGAACTGGCCGAGGCGTACCTGGCTTTTTCACCTTCCCGCCAGTACGCCGTGTACTTTCCGGATGGCGGAGACGTGAAGCTGGATCTGACGGACGAGCCGGGCCGGTTCAGCGTGCGCTGGCTCGATGCGACGAACAGCCGTGTGCGGGGAGCGGCCGGCGTCGAAGGCGGCGATGTCGTGCGGCTCGTGCCGCCGGAAGACGGCCACTGGGTCGCCGTGCTCACAAAAGAGGCATGAGAGGCGTATGTTTCTGCGCGGACTGGGAACGGCGCATCCTCCCCATCGTTACACTAAAGCCGACTGCTGGGAGGCCTTCAAGGCCTCCCTCTGGTTCGAAAGGCTCGACCGCCGTTCACGCGCAATCACGGAGACCGTGCTGCTCCGTGACAACGGCATCGAGGCGCGTTGGCTGGCGCTCGAATCGCTGGATGAGGTGTTCGCGATCGATCCGGACACGCTGCATGCGCGATTTCTTGCGCACGCGCCGGTGCTCGCCGCGCAATCAGGCGAGCGGGCGCTGGCCGATGCCGATTCTCCAGCATCCGCGATCGATGGCTTGATCGTCAGCACCTGCACGGGATATCTGTGCCCGGGGCTGACGAGCTACGTCATCGAGCATCTTGCCCTGCGCCGGGATATTCAGGCCTTCGATCTGGTGGGGCAGGGCTGTGCCGCCGCACTGCCGGGCTGGCGGATGGCCGACGCGCTGCTCGACTCAGGGCAGTGCCGCAACGTGTTGTCCGTCTGCGTGGAGGTCAGCAGTGCCGCCCTGTATCTGGACGACGATCCCGGCGTGTTGATCAGCGCCTGCCTGTTCGGCGACGGTGCCGGCGCCGCCGTGCTGTCCGCCGAGCCGCACCCGAACAAGCGTCGCATCGAGTGGAAGACCGCCGGTTCGCTGATCAACCCGGCGGAACGCGAAGCTCTGCGCTTCGAGCAGCGCGACGGCATGCTGCGCAACATTCTCACGCGGCCGGTGCCGCGCCTGGCCGCGGAGCATGCGGAACAGGTGCTGAACACGGTCCTCGCCGAGCTTCACCTGACGCAGTCGCAGATCGACGTGTGGGTCTGGCACGCGGGCGGGCGCGATGTGCTGCTGGCCCTGCAGGACAAGCTCGGGCTCGCCGATGACGACTTGCGCTACAGCGCTGCGATGTTGCGCGAATACGGCAACCTGAGCAGCGCGTTCGTTTATTTCGTGCTGCAAGCCGCGCTGGCGGACGGAGCGCCGGGCGGGTTGTGGTGGATGTCGTCGTTCGGCGCGGGATTCAGTTGCCACGGCGCTCTGCTCGAGGTCGCGTGAGTCTCCCGCGGCGCGTCGAACCCGAGCTGCTGGATGAGCTTCCTGCTGATGATCCGCGCGCAGTGCGTTCGCGAGGCGATCTGCGGCGCGTCAACCGGTTGATGGGCACGCATTCGATACTGCTGCGTGCGCTGGACACGATCGCGCCGGCTGCCTCGCGGATGCGGCTCGTGGAACTGGGCGCCGGTGACGGGACCATGATGCTGCGGCTGGCGCGCAGCCGGTCGCAGAACTGGCCGGGAGCGAAAGTCGCATTGCTCGATACGCAGCCCGTAGTCAGCGCCGATACGCTGGCCGCTATACGGGATCTGGGTTGGGAGGTCGAAGTGATAACCGCCGATGTGTTTGATTGGCTGGCGCATCTCTCATCTGACACCGGGAACATCGTGTTCGCCAATCTGTTCGTGCATCATTTCGAAGGCGAACGACTTTCTCGCCTGCTCACAGGCATCGCTGACCGCACTCGCGCTTTCATCTGCTGCGAGCCGCGGCGCTCAGGCCTGGCGCTGGCCGGCAGTCATCTGCTCGGGCTGATCGGCTGCAACGCGGTCACCCGGCACGATGCCGTGCTCAGCGTGCATGCCGGATTTCGTGACAACGATATCTCTGCACTTTGGCCGAATGAAGCGTTCTGGAAGCTTGACGAATCAGCGGCGGGATTATTCAGCCATCTTTTCGTGGCCAGGCGAATCGATCGATGACGGACTACGATGCGATCATCATCGGCGGCGGTGTCGGCGGCGCGACGGCCGCCATTCTGCTCGCGCGGGCCGGTTGGTCAGTGGCCCTGGTGGAAAAGCATGCATTCCCGCGGCGCAAGGTGTGCGGAGAATGCATTGCGGCGAACAATCTGCCGCTGCTGGATGCGCTCGGCGTCGGCGAGGCGTTTGCGGAGCTCGCCGGACCACCGCTGCGACGGGTCGGTCTGTACGCCGGCGACCGCAGGCTGTTCGCCGATCTGCCTCGCTTCGACGATTCCAGGCATGTTTGGGGCAAAGCGCTGGGCCGCGAGCATCTCGACACATTGCTGCTGCGGCGCGCGGCCGGGCTCGGCGCAAGTATCTGGCAGCCCTGGACGGTTATGGACGTCAGTCGGGATGAACCGGGTTATGGCTGCTACATCGAGGCGGCCGGTTCCCGCGAGGCGCAAGTGCTGAAGGCGCCGATTCTGATTTCGGCGAACGGCTCCTGGGAGCCCGGCCCGGTGGCTGAAGTCCGGCACCGCAGGCC
>JACDCP010000219.1 GCA_013817465.1 Gammaproteobacteria bacterium
GGGCAAGCTCGTGGCGCTCGACCTGGCCGAGGGCCGCATCGCATGGGAGGTGCCGCTCGGCACCATCGAGGATCTCGCGCCCGCGCCGGTGCCGAATCTGAAACTCGGCGTGCCCAATATCGGCGGGCCCATAGTGACTGCTTCCGGTCTGATCTTCATCGCAGCCACTGCCGATTATTATTTGCGCGCGTTCGACATCGAGACCGGCGCGGAGCTCTGGAAGGGCCGGCTGCCGCGTGGCGGACAGGCGACGCCGATGACTTATCAGGTCGAGGGCCGGCAGTACATCGCCATCGCGGCCGGCGGGCACGGCGGCGCCGGCATCGAGACCGGCGATTACCTGGTTGCGTTTGCGCTTCCGGAATAGCCCTTCGCGCGAATCCGGCACGACGCTGGCCGCTTCCTGCGCGAAGACCGCTGCAACATTCACGCGGGAGAGGAACCATGAAGCTGAGAATTCGCGGCAACTCGATCCGAATCCGGGTCACACAGTCCGAGCTCGACGAAATCGGCATGGACGGAGAAGTCCGCGAGAGCGTCGATTTCGGCGATTCGCGTTTGACTTACGCTTTGGTGCGCGACGCCTTCGACAACGAGCCTTCGGCCACCTTCCGCGAAAACGTCATCACCCTGAGGCTCCCTGCGGGGACGGTGCGGGAATGGCTCGACACGGATCTCGTTTCCATCCGCGCGACTCAGCGGCTGGACAATGGCGGCGAGCTGCAATTGCTTATCGAAAAGGATTTCGCGTGTCTGGAGCCGCGTCCCGGCGAGGACGAGTCGGACATGTTTCCGCACCCCGAGGCTGCCGGGAAATGGGGACATTCCTGATTTTCTGGTACGCCAGCAATCCGCTGGTCGATAACAAGAAAATCAGGAATGTCCCCATTTCCGCACTGCCGTTTGCGGCCCCGTCCCCGGCTGGGGAGGGGGCCGCAGCAGGAATCGATCAGGCGGTTCGGCGCCGACGGCCGGCGCCGAACAGCGGGATCAGCATGAGGAGCGACCAGGCTCCGCTTGCGCCGATGCCGAACGGCCCGTCGTCATCGTCGTCTTCGGCGACAACGGTGACGGTGCGCATCACGGTGGCCGCCGGGTTGCCGGCCGCATCGGTGACGTTGTAACTGACCGTGTACGTGCCCGGCGTCTGCGTGTCTACTTCGCCGGTCGTGACAATTTCCGAGGTCAGGTCGCCGTCGACGTTGTCGGTCGCCGTCGCGCCTGGATCGTCGAACATCTGGCCCACGGTCAGCGTGATCGTGGAGTTCCCGCTCAGCGTGATGACCGGCGGACTCGTGTCGGCCACAGTGATAACGAACTCCTGCGTGCTGGTCTCGTCACCATCGCCCGCCTCAATCGACACGGGGTTGGCTCCGAGATCGTCGGCGGCGGGCGTGCCGGAAAGCGTCGCCGTGCCGTCGCCGTTGTCGGTCAGCGTCAGCCAGTCAGGCAAGACCACGGCTGAGAACGACAGGTCCTCGCCCTGCGCATCGTCCGCCGCAATCTCGGCGGAGTATGCTTCGCCCACTGACGCCTCCGTGTCCGGCGTGCTGGTGAACGACACGCTGCTGACCCGCTCCAGGCGAATGGCCACCTGCGGAGCGAGATCGCCGGGGCTGCCCGGATCCGTGCCGATCGCGACGAAGCCGTAGAAGATGTCGCCCACCTCCATGTCCGCGTCCCAGGTCAGCGTGATGTCGTAAGGCTCGCCGGTTGCCACCGGCCCGTCCGGACCCTCGACCGTCAGATTACCGTCATTGTTTGCGTCGACGATGGTCGTAGCCAGCGTGAACTCATCAATGGCGCCTGCCGCCGAGGCTGCGAAGTTCTGCACGACTATCCACCAGTCGAAAGCCGGAAAGCCGCCGGGAAGACCGAGATCGCAGATCTCGTCCGCCGAGAAAGTGGCGCTGACGCAGACCAGCTCATCGGCGACATCGACCATGCCGTCCGCGTTGAAATCAACGCCGACGAACAGGTCGAGGTCCGGCGATTCCGAATTGAAGGTTTCAGCGACAAAGCGCAAGGCGTTGGCGGGAACGCTTACAAACAGTGTGCTGGTGCCGTCGCCCGGGTTGTTGAATGGATCCGTGTCGCTGTCTTCCGCCAGCTCGAGCAAGCTTTGTGTCGCCTCATCGAGTCCGATGACCTGGGCGTCGAACTCGGCGAGCGCGAGCGTCATGACCGAGATCGTCTCGGATCCCGAATCGGCGGTCGCTTCGATCTCAATCGTGTCCGGGATATTCCCCGCCGACGGGCTGATGGCAATGGGCAGGGCTTGTTCCGGGAGGCCGGTGCCCTGAGGCGTCAGCACGACGCGGCCGAACGTGAACTCGTCAGTCGGGGAGCCCGTCACATCAACGGCGATGTCGATGACCTGCGTTTCACCCGCGGCAAGCGTGAACTGCGCGGGTGTCACTGACAGGACGGCATTGGTTGCCGAAATGTCCCAGGTGCCAGCGGCGACGGCCTTCAAAGTGCGCTGGAAATCACAGGTCTCGAGGCAGGCCGCGCTGCTCAGCAGCGCCAGGTTGAGCGTCGACGGATCGCCGCCCGTATCCGGATCGGCAGCGAGGAAGTTTGCCTGAGTCTCGTCGAGGACGAGGCCGGCTTGCGCCGCGAGGTCGACGCGGATGCGACCGCCGCCGGCGTCGTTCGGATCCGCCGGCGTGCCGTCTTCCCGCAGTAGATCGGGGTTGGCGGTGCTGACGAGCGCGGAGTGTATCTCCGCGTCCGTCCAGTCGGGATGGACCTGTTTCAGTAGCGTGGCCGCGCCCGCCGCATGCGGGGCTGCCATCGATGTGCCCGAAATGATCCCAAACGCCGCGGCGACGGAGGGGTCGTCATCGAGCTCCGGCGTCGCGAAGCCGGGGTGCTCGAACATCAGATCCGCGCCGGCCGCGAAGATGTCGATGCCCGGCGCCGCGACGTTCGGCACGAGGTAATCGAAACCCGCCGGACCGCGCGAGCTGAAGTCGCCGACGATGTCGCCGGCGGCCGGATCGGGTACGACCGGGCCGGTCGGGGTGATGGTGGCCATGTGATCGCTGCCGCTGGCGAGCCAGGTCAGCAGCGCGACGCGGTCAACATCATCGATGTGGATCGCCGGGATGACGTGAGGATCGTTATTCAGCGTATCCGGTGTCGGATTGGCGACCACGCAGCCGGCCGCGCCGCCGTCGCGCACGTTCTGGCACTTGGCGACGCGCGCAATGGTGCCTCGATCGCAAACCACGATTTCGCCGTCGGTCCAGGTATCGGCCGGGAATGGTTCCAGACACTGTTCGGGCTCAGTGTCGTTCGCCGAGCCGTTGCCAGTCGGGAAATCGCCGGCGTATACGATCGGCCCGGTATAGCCGCCCGTCACGCCGGTGCCCATGATGTCCGCCGGTGGCGGCGTATCGCCGCCCGAAAAATCGGTCAATTCTTTTTGGGGAAATGCGCGGTCATGGGTCAAGGCCGCGACCGACAGGATCCACGGCGCGTTCTTGCCGACCGCGGCAGTGGACGGGTTGGGGCCATCGTTTCCCGCCGAGGTCGTGGCGAAGACACCGGCCGCGCGCGCGTTCAGGAACGCGAGCGCAGTCGAATCCGTCCAAGGGCTCTCAGGACCGCCGGAGATGGACATGTTGATCGCGTCGGCGCCGTCTTCGATCGACTGGTCGATCGCCGCGTTGATCGCCGAGGTCCCGCATCCGGGTGCGCAAACCTTGTAAGCGATCAGGTTTGCATGTGGCGCGACGCCCGAGACCTGATCGAAAGTGAAAGCGCTAGGTTCGCCGTCCGCGTCGATGATCGGCACGTCGAGCAGCACGTTGCCGCCGGCGGTCGACATGACATGGCTGCCGTGGCCGTCGGTATCCTGAGACTGCGGATCGCCGGGCTGCGTCAGCTCGTCATCGACGAACGAGTAGCGGCCGATGAGCTTGTTGTTGCATAGGCTGGCATCGTCTTCGCACTCGCCGAGGAAGCCTGGGAGCGGGTTGGTATGCACGTAGCCGTCGCCGCCGATCTCGGCGAATGACGGGTGCACGTCTCGTCCATTCGCCGGGCTCGCGCCGTTCACGCCGGAATCGATGATGCCGATGATCAGGCCTTCACCCTGCGCCTCGAGGCCGCCGGTGGCGGTGCCGTCCCAGACGCCGGGCGCGCCGATGAAGATCGGGCCGCGGTCGGTGTCCAGCTCATGGATGCGCTCGCGCTCGATGCGCTTGACGCCGGGAATGCCCGCCACCTGCATGGCATCCTGCTGCGTCATGCGCATCGCGAAGCCGTTGAGAGCGTGCTGATAGGTGAATTTGACCTCGGTGCTGCCTATTTTCGCGGCAATTTTCTGCCGGTAGCCTGCCTGCTTCGCGGACAGGTAGCCGAGATAGGCGACGCTCGCGGCGCTCTTCGCATCGAGCTGCCCCGCCCCCCGGGTGCTGGTCGCTTTGAGGCCCTCTATGCCGCCGCGGTAGGTTGCCAGCGGAGCTTCCTCGAACTGGACGATGTAGATGTGTTTCCCGCTGACGCCTTGCTCGGGAATGAACACGCTGTTGAGCTCCCGGGTAGCGTAATCGAGCTGTTTGGCATTCGCGCCGCTGCGCCCGATATGTGCAGTGATCGGGCGCGAGGCTTGCCGATCGGCAACCGCCGCTGATTCGGAAGCAGCTTCGAGCTGACGGCCGCTCGCGGGCAGGCGATCTGCCGCTGCGGTTCCGACAATTACCATGAGCAGCGCGGCAATGGTTGCCGCGAGGTTTTTGATCTTCACGTAATACCCCTCGGGTGCTGAATTAAGCGACGCAATAACGCGCGATAGCTCATACCGATTTCTTCTGCAAGTCGTCCGACAATCCGCGGGCCGCGCTTATCTGATGAAAGTACTGCGCGCTCCCGCCTGCAGGGATTCCGGATCGGTTCCTCCCTGAACGAGCCGCAGGCAGGGCTCGCCCGATCGAGGGATCCGGGCGCTAACGCTATCCTGTCTGCTGCAGCAGATCAATCCCGCAAGCAGCCCTCAGCGCATTCCAATGCGCCATGCCGGCACGCGTACTTTCAGCGGCGTCGATCAAATGCATTCGGGAGTCCAAGCTGTGCCTGCACGTCCTCGAGAAGGTCCTCGTCCGCCGCAAGCGCCGGCCCTTCCGCACGAAGCGCTTGCAGGACTTCCCGCCCTCGTTCGTAGTAAGTCGTGGATTTACGCCGGTGCTTCTCCCGCTCGGGTGCGGCGCCAGCGGTCTCGGCCGACATCCGGGCATGGAGCGCGCTGAGGTAAAGAAGATTTTGAGCGTAATTACGGCGATCCGAAACGTTGGCCCGGTCAGACTCTAGCAACTCGCGTAACAGCTCCATGCTCCGCTCGAGCTCGACGAGCGCGGCGGGCAGGTC
>JACDCP010000019.1 GCA_013817465.1 Gammaproteobacteria bacterium
GGTCCGGGACCGCCGCGCCGCCGGCCACGGGCAACAGCACGCGGTCTTCGGCGATGGTGACGATCGGCAGATCGTTGTAGTCGAAGTCTTCGGCCTGGAAATGACGCATGTATGCGGTGTCGAACTTGCGGTACTGCAACTTCACGTCCGCCTCGATGGGTCCCGCGAGACCGTCCGGCCCATCGAAGGCGTAGTGGATCACATCGGCCGCCCCCGGCGGGATCTGGTGGTTATAGAGCGGTGTGAAGATGTCCTCGGGATTGCGGCGATCTACGCGATCTCCGTCGCGATCGAGCATGTACACGTTGATGAAGTGCGACCACGGGTCCACCGAGCCGTCGGCGGGGTCCATGCCGCCGCTGCGGCCGATCACTTGTCCGTCGGCGCGCAGAGTCACCTCCAGCCAGACCTGGTTCGAGTCCGCCGTGCCCTGTGTGAACGGGTGGCCCAGCTCGAGCGTGCGCACCACCGTCTCGAGCAGATAGCGCTGGCCCGGCTCGATCGCCGGAACATTCGGCCGCAGCGGCTCGCTGAGCTCGCCGTCGATCGTGCCGCCGCGCTTCAGGCCGAAAATATCCACCCTGAGCGCACCTTCCAGGACCTCGCGATGGGCGTCGTTCACCCATTCGGGGAAATCGAGCAGATGGGGAATCGCTGTGTTGGCGGCCGCGAACTGGTGGTCATGCACCTTCAGAACGCCGGACTCGTCGAGCACGCGCGCGCCGAAGTCCGCCGACGGCTCGGCAGGCATATGGCAGCCGTTGCAGTTGGGCTGAGCTTTGGGCGGGTAGTAGAAGCTCGTAATGCCGTGGCCAGACACCCCCGACAGATGGTAGCTGTCGTAATGGTTCTGGCCCCGCAGCCACTTGTAGCCGTTGAACTCCTCCGCCAGGTGCACCTTGTGGCAGGTCCCGCAGAACTCGGGCGTGCGGTGCAGATCCTTGAGGAAGGTCTTCTTGTGAAAATCGGGCTTGGCCTTGACCAGCGTGCGGTTGACCCACTGCAGGGCCTCGTTGCCCGAGAACGCGAACGGGTAGTGCAGCGGCTCCTCGATGGTGTAGTCGGCGTTGCCGCGCGGGCTGTTGACGTGGGTGATCGCATGGCACGAGGTGCAGGTGATGCCCGCCTGCGCCGTGCTGTGATTCTCCATGGCGAAGTCCGGGTCATCGAACGCGCCGGAGAAGAAGGGCACCGGGTCGTGACAGCCGGCGCAGAAACGCGAACGCTGCACGTTGCCGTCCTGCTCCATGGAGAACTCACGGGTTTTGGTCACGGAGAACAGGTAAGCCGGATTGTTGAACGACGCGAAGCGGTGCATGCTGTGCGCCCACTTCTCGTGGGTGTCGGCGTGGCACCCGGCGCAGTAGTCGTCCATCATCAGGGTTTCTGCCGGGATGAAGTTGCCGGTCGCGGTGCGCGAGAGCGAAGGGAAGAAATACTGCTCGCCGCTAGCCGGGCCCGCCATGTTCCACTGGCGCGGGTCCTGCGCCTGCAGCACCAGCATACCGGCGGCGAAGAGCCCGGCGACGCCGGCCACCGCAAGCCCGGCCCGCCAGTTGATGCGCTTGCCGGCGAGGCGGTGCAGCACGAACAGCCAGACGGCCACCAGCGGTGTGATCACGTGCAGCCAGTAGGCGATCTCGCGCGCCTGCGGGTGCCTGATCTCCACCAGCGGCAGGCCGCGGGTCAGCACCAGGCCCGAGACCAGCAACACGAGCGCGGTGGTGAACAGCGCGTAGCCCACTTTCACCGCGCGCCGATTGGGCCGGTCGTGGGCATTGCGGACATGCAGGATCCCGTAGATCACCACCGGCAGGATGATGGCCAGCCCGAGCGCCAGGTGGACCAGGAACATCACCTGATAGAAGTAATCCTGATAAGTCTCGCCCGTGATCCACTCGGCGATGGTGACGCCGGAGAGGTACGTAGAGTTGATGGCGAGCAGGGCGAACAGCCCGAAGACGACGAACAGCAGCTTCATCAGCTTCGGGCCCACCGCCGGAACGTAGCGGCGGCGGCGCGGCTTCGGATTCTGATCCATGAGTCTTCTGGGGGGCAGTGCCGGGGCGGTCAGTCTGGCGCGACTGCAGGTCGGAATCCACGCCTTTTACACACATTTAACAAAGCGCGGCCTGAGGGCTCGGCTTCCGCGGCGACCGCTACGCGCCGGCCTCGAGACTGCGGACAACCGTGCAACCCTCGGCGCTCAGGAACCTTCGAATCGCCCGCCCGGAGATGGCGCGCGGACGAATTCTGGTCTAGGCTTCACCGGGACTCCTTAACATAACCCAAAAAAATGTGCGGTCCAGCCGCATCTCCACGGATATCACCAGGAGAAGTGCAGTGAGCGAGCCACCAATTATCGACCCGACGGTGTTGTCGCGGCGTCACCTGGCAGGCCGCTGGCTGAGCGGTCTGCTGGCCGGCGTGTTCTTATCCGCAGCGATTCCCGCGATGGCGCAGGACACCGACGAGGAGGCGGATACGCCGGCCGAACTGGAGGAAGTGATCACGCTCGGCACGCGGGTCTCTGGGCGCACGGTGACCGAAAGCATCGCGCCGATCGAGATCATCGACATCGAGGCCATACGGAGCACCGGCGCCACCGAAACCGGCAAGGTGCTGCAGCTGCTGGCCCCGTCGTTCAACTTTTCCTCGACAACCATCAGCGACGGCACGGACATCATCCGCCCGGCCACGTTGCGCGGCCTCGGTCCCGACCAGGTGCTCGTGCTGGTCAACGGCAAGCGCCGCCACCAACAGGCGCTCGTCAACGTACAGCAGACGATCGGGCGAGGCTCGGCCGGCACGGATATCAACGCCATCCCGCTCAGCGCCATCGATCATATCGAGGTGCTGCGAGACGGCGCCGCTGCCCAATACGGCTCGGACGCCATTGCCGGCGTGCTCAACATTGTGCTCAAGAATCGCACGCGCGGCACCGAGTTCAATCTCGAAGCCGGCCAGTTTTACGAGGATGACGGCGAGACCTACGTGGCGAGCGTCAATCAGGGGCTCGGCTTCGCCGACGGCGGATTCGCCAACCTGACGCTCGAGTATCGGGACCGAGGCGAAACCAATCGTGCCGGACCCGACGTGCTGCGCGTCGATCCGCCCCGCGTGACCCAGCGCATCGGCGACGCCGAGTCGGAGAACCTGTCGTTCTGGCTGAACAGCGCCTACCCGATCGGCAACGGCGAGATCTATGCGTTCGGCGGCGTGTCGCGGCGGGAGGGCGACTCCGCCGGCTTTTTCCGCACCGCGGGCGACGATCGCACTGTGCCGGATCTGTATCCGAACGGCTTTCTGCCGAACATCCTCACTGAGGTCGATGACGACGCACTGGCCGTCGGTTTCCGGTCGCAGCTTCCTAACGGCTGGACATGGGACGCCAGCGTTAACCGGGGTTTGAGCGAGTTCAACTTCATGGAGCGGAATTCGGTCAACGTCAGCTACTTCTTCGAGCCGGACGGCATGGGCGGCATCTTCGGCGAGTCTCCGACATCCGCGGACACGGGGACCTTGCGCTTCGACCAGACGACCTTCAACCTGGACTTCGCCGGTGAGGTCGACTGGGGTGTGGGATACAGTCCATTGTTTCTCGGCGTCGGCACTGAATATCGCGAGGAAGGCTACCAGATCGTCCAGGGCGACCCCGTCTCATTCCAGTACGGGCGTACTGACGATCTCAGCATCGAAATTCTGAACCAGAATGGCACACTCGCCGCGCCTGGCATCCAGGGGTTCCCGGGCTTCACGCCGGAGACCGAAGTCGACGAGAATCGAGACAGTTACGCACTCTACGTGGATGCGGAATCCGAGCTCTTCAACCGCTTCGAGCTCGGTGCCGCGCTGCGTTTCGAGGACTACAGCGACTTCGGCAACACCGTGACCGGCAAGCTCTCCGGGCGCTATGATTTCGAGGCCCCGATTGCGATCCGCGGCACGGTCTCGAACGGCTTCCGCGCTCCCAGCGTACAGCAGCAGTTCTACAGCCAGGTGTCCACCAACCTGAACGCCGCGGGCGTGCTGACCGACACCCTGACCGCGCGCCAGGACAGCGCGGTCACGCGCGCCTTCGGCATCCAGCCCCTGGAAGAGGAAACTTCCACGAGCTACAGCATCGGCATTGTCACCGAGCCGCTGCAGAACCTGAAGCTCACGGTCGATCTCTACCGCATAGACATCGACGACCGAATCATTTTCTCCAGTAATATCCAGCCGGAAGGCGGCAGCGAGACCTGCACCGATCCGGACGTCTGCCCGATCGCCGTACTGTTGCGGCCGTTCAATGTCGGCCAGGTGCTGTTCTTCACCAACGCCATCGACACGGAGACTACGGGACTGGACGTCGTCGGCGAGTACATCTGGGAGCTGCGCAACGACGCGGAGCTGATCCTGAACAGCATCCTGCACTTTAACGACACCGAGGTCGTCAACCGCCGCTCGCAGTCGCCGATCCTTTCACCCGAGCAGCTTTTCGACGGACCGCAGGTGACGCTGCTCGAGGAAGGTCAGCCGCAAGAGCATTTCGTACTGAGCGGCACGTATGACCAGGGACGCTGGTCGACTACTGTGCGTGCGAACTATTTCGGAGAGGTGGCCGGCGAGGGCTTCACGCCGGGAATCAAGCAGACCTGGGGCGCGAAGACGCTGGTGGATCTCGCGGTGACCTACAACTTCACCGAAGCGGTGAGCCTGACGGTCGGTGGCAACAACATCTTCGATACCTATCCGGATGACTGGGACGACATGGGTGACCCTGGCACGGTGCCATTTCCGGGACTGGGCTTTACCTACTGCTGGGAGACCTGCCCGTTCGGCATGAACGGCGGTTACTATTTCGCACGCATGAATTGGATGTTCGACCGGCGTCGGTAGACTTACTGCACTGCGGACTGGCGCGCAAGCTGCATTGCGAGGGCAGCGGCCGGGACTGATGCTGGTGGGCACCATCCGGAGTTGTCCGAGAGTTTTTATGCTGGCGCAGCTACCCCTGCACCGCCCGGCGCAGCGCCGCCTGCGCAAGCAAGCGTGTGGAATCGAGCGTCGGCAGCGCAGAGTTCGAGTCGTTCATGATCAACGGGATCTCGGTGCAGCCGAGTACGACGGCGTCGCAGCCCTCGTCTTTCATCCGTGCGATGACCCGCTGATGGTAAGCGACCGCCTCGGGCTTGAAGACGCCGTAAACCAACTCATCCATAATGATACGATTGATTTCTGCGCGTTCGGCCGTGTTCGGGCGCACATACGCCAGTCCGCGCGCTGTGAGCTTTTCCGGATAGATCTCGCTCTCGACGAGCCAACGGGTTCCGACCAGGCCGAGGCGCCGAAAGTCGCGCCCGGCGGCTTTTGCGGCGACGACCTCGGCGATGTGCAGCCAGCGCAGCGGTAATCGCGCTTCGACGTAAGAAAGCGCCTGGTGGATGGTATTGTCGGGGCAGATCAGGAAATCGGCACCGATTTTCGCGAGCTTGTTTGCAGAGGAGAGCATCAGCTCACCCACGCCCTGCCAGTCGCCGCCGTAGATGCATTTCATGTACTCGGCGAGCGAGAACGTATGCATCGAGATCTCGGGATGAGCGTGCGGGCCGAGAAGCCGCGCGCCTTCCACGCAGATGGTCCGATAACAAAGAGCTGCGCCTTCGGCAGAGCAGCCAACAATACCGATGTGCTGGGACATGACTATCCGCGATCACTCCTATGTCTGACCACGAGGTCTGGTCCGCTGGCACGCCGCTCAGCCCACTGCGCGTCCGGGGGTTTTGCATCCGCCGCTGAGTCTTGGCCGGCGCTCCAGGCGGACGAAGCTGTACGCAAACCGATTGTTTTCGTCAACCGCAAAATCCCGGCGCACGGTTTCGCGCCAGTCCTCCGGCGAGATCGCCGGGAAGAAGGTATCGCCTTCGAAAGCGTGGTGGACCCGCGTCATATGGATGGTCTCTACGCGCGGCAGCAATTGCGCGAACACAGTTGCACCGCCGACGACCATCAGCTCCGCATCGGCGTCGGCCGCTTTAAGCGCGGCCTCGATTTCGTGGACCACGGTGCAGCCGTCGGCAGCATAGTCTCGCCGATTCGTCAGCACAATGTTCTGCCGGCCCGGCAGCGGCCGGCCGATGGACTCGTGCGTGCGCCGGCCCATGAGGATCGGATGGCCCATCGTCAGCGCTTTGAAGTGCCGGAGATCCGCCGGTATATGCCACGGCAACCGGTTGTTCGCGCCGATGAGGCCGTTCTGGTCCATCGCGACGACGATCGAGAGAATCACACCGCGACGGCCGCCTTGATCGGCGCGTGGCACCGATAGCCGCGCAGCTCGAAGTCCTCGAATGCGTAGTCGAATATCGACGTCGGCTCGCGCGTGATCTCGAGCTCAGGCAGCGCAAACGGCTCGCGCGCGAGCTGCTCGTCCGCCTGCTCGAGATGGTTGAGATAGAGATGGCAGTCGCCGCCGGTCCAGATGAGCTCGCCCGCCACGAGCCCGCATTGCTGCGCCAGCATGTGGGTCAGCAATGCGTACGAGGCCACATTGAACGGCACGCCGAGGAAGATGTCCGCACTGCGCTGATAGAGCTGACAGGACAGCCGGCCTCCGGCGACATAAAACTGGAACAACGCGTGGCAGGGGGCGAGCGCCATATGCTCGAGCTCGCCGACGTTCCAGGCACTGACGATAATGCGCCGGGAATCCGGATTGCTGCGGAGCTGATTGACGACACGGCAGATCTGATCGACCGTCGTGCCGTCGGATCGCGGCCACGATCGCCACTGCTTGCCGTATATCGGCCCGAGCTCGCCCTTTTCGTCCGCCCACTCGTCCCAGATCGTGACGCCGTGCTCGTTGAGCCAGTGAACGTTCGTCTCGCCGCGCAAGAACCAGAGTAGCTCGTAGACGATCGAGCGCACGTGGATTTTCCTGGTCGTGACCAGCGGAAACCCGGCAGCGAGGTCGAAGCGCATCTGATAGCCGAACACCGAAAGTGTGCCAGTTCCGGTGCGGTCATCCTTGCGCGCACCGTGCTCGCGCACGTGGCGCATCATATCGAGATACGCGCGCACGCTCAGGCCCTCGCGGGTACGTCGTCGCCGCGGCGATAGGCCGCGATCAGCAGAAAAATGCCGAACACGATCAGGGGCACGGACAATAACTGACCCATCGTGACCCAGCCGAAGGCGAGATAGCCCAGATGCTCGTCGGGCAGGCGCACGAACTCCGCCCCGAAGCGGAAGATGCCGTACAGCAGCGCAAACAGTCCGGACACCGCCATCGTCGGGCGCGGCCTGGCCGAATAGAGCCACAGGCAAACGAACAGCACGAGGCCCTCGAGCAACGCCTGGTAAAGCTGCGAGGCATGGCGCGCCGTACCATCGACGACGAAGCCCCAGGGTGCGTCGGTCGGCTTGCCCCACAGCTCGCCGTTGATGAAGTTACCGATGCGCCCGGCGCCCAGCCCCGGCGGGATCAGCGGCACGACAAAATCGGTGACCTCGAAGAAACCGCGTCCGATGCGCCGGGCGAAATACCATAGCGCCACGATCACGCCGAGCAGACCGCCGTGGAACGACATGCCGCCTTCCCAGATGCGGAACAAACTCAGCGGATCGGCAATGACATTCTCCATGCCGTAGAACAGGGTGTAGCCGAGCCGGCCGCCGAGAATCGCGCCGATCGCGCCGTAGAAGACCATGTCGTCGAGCTGCTCGCGACGCACCGCCGCGCCAGGCCGTTTCACGCGCACCAGCGCGAGCAGCCAGACCATCAGGAAACCGAGGAGATACATGAGCCCGTACCAGCGGATATCGAGCGGGCCGAGTGAAATGGCGACGGGATCGAAATCGGGATAGCGGATCATGGGGACGCAAGTCTAGCAGGCCGGATCGCTGAAAAAGCCATGGACGGCTTTCCAGCATCCTGCCAGCATCGCTCGCGAGCCGGCATCCGCCGGCGCCCGGATCAATAGACGCCGCTTGACGAGAATTTATGTCGAGGTCATCGTGAAACTCGCCGGAACCAACGACTGCAGCCGTTCGTCTATGCCGACGCGTCATACACGTTGTGATAAAGGTAACGGATGCGCCAGGACGTGTGTTCTGCGCGGTGCGCGACGGCACCCGGGGTGCGCGCCTCGCTAGCATGACGATCGGTTCTCAACTCGGGGTCCTGCTTTCTTGAACGTCCAGACTGACCGCCTGCACCTGCAACCGACTTCCTCGCGCCTGTTCTGGGTGCTGCACATCGGTGGCTGGCTGGCGTACTTTCTGCACGGTTACCTGGCCGGGCTCGCCCATGGCAAGCATGCAGGCTACTGGAAGCTGCAACTCGCTACCGCCATGACCGGCTTTCTGGTCACCTTGGGTTTGCGTTGGCTGCTGCGCGCGCTGTGGCAGCTTCCGCCGCAAAAGCTGATCGCCGCCATGATTGCGCCCGTGCTGGTGGCTTCGGCGCTGATGGGCGCGTGCTTCCTGTTCGCGCTTATCGACTGGTGCGGCGAGGAGTGCCGCCCCGCGAACACACTCGGCTATGTGGCCTATGCGACGGGATACGTCTACGTGATCATGGCCTGGGTCGGGCTCTATGTCGGCATCAAGTATTACCGTCAGCTTCAGCAACAGACCAGTTACGCGCTGGCCGCCACCGCGACGGCGCATCAGGCGCAACTGAAGATGCTGCGTTATCAGCTCAACCCGCATTTCCTGTTCAACACGCTCAATGCCATTTCGACGCTGATCCTCGATCGCGCCAATGCCACCGCAAACCGCATGGTGCAGGGACTGAGCGCATTCCTGCGGCATTCGCTCGATGCCGATCCCATGCAGCGCGTGACCCTGAAACAGGAAATGGATGCGATCGATCTCTATCTGAACATCGAGAGATTGCGCTTCCCGGAGCGCCTGCGGATCAACATCGGCATCGCGCCCGAGTGCTGGTCGGCGCTCGTGCCCAGCCTGCTGTTGCAACCACTGATCGAGAACGCGATCAAGCACGCTGTCGCAAAACGCGTGGCAGGTGGGACGGTGTGGCTGCGCGCCGGCAGTGAGGACGGAAAACTGGTTCTGTCCGTGCTCGACGACGGGCCCGGCTGCCCGGCGCTCGAGAACGGGGAATTGCCACCCGGCAGCGGAGTCGGCCTGGCCAACACGCGACAGCGGCTCCGCGTGCTCTACGGAAGCCTGCAGTCTTTCGAAATACGCAACCGCCCTGAGGGTGGGCTCGCCGTCACCATTATTCTACCGTTCGAAACCGGCGCGGCCGACATCGAGTCTCTCGCAGAATGATTCGCACGCTGATCGTCGACGACGAGCCGCTGGCCTGCCGCGGGCTGGAGCTGCGCCTCCGGCATGAAGCCGACATCGAAATCGTCGGCCAGTGCGGCGATGGCGAGGAGGCCGCGCGTCAGGTCGCGGCCCTGACGCCGGACCTCATGCTGCTCGACGTGCAGATGCCGGGCCTGGACGGCTTCGCCACGCTGCACGCCATTCCCGCCAGCCAGATGCCGCTGGTGGTGTTCGTTACCGCCTACGACCACTACGCAGTACGTGCCTTCGAGAATTGCGCCGTGGATTACCTGCTGAAGCCCGTGGACGATGCCCGCCTGCATGAGGCCCTGTATCGCGTGCGGCAACACTTGCGCGAGCGGGAGGCCCAGTCTCATTGCGCGCGATTGCTCAGGCTGCTGGGCGAGTTGTCGGGTCGCCCGGCGCTGACGCTGGACCAGGCGCTGGCCGATGAAAGCGGCGAGCGCCTGACAAAAGCCGATCAGCGCCTGGCGATCAAGGACGGCCAGCGCATCGTGCGCGTGGAGCAGTCGAGCATCCGCTGGGTCGATGCCGCCGGCGATTACATGTGCATACACACAAACGCCGAGACCTTCGTGTTGCGCGCAACCATGCGCGACCTGGAAGCCAGGCTCGACCCTGCCCTCTTCCAGCGCATCCACCGCTCCAGCATCGTCAATCTGCAGCGCGTCGTCAGCCTGCAGGCGCATCGCAATGGTGAGTACTTCCTCACGCTGGACGGCGGCCATCAGCTCAAGCTGTCACGCAGCTATAAGAACAAGCTGCGCCTGCTGATAGGGCCCCGGTAGAACCAGCTCCAGTACGCTTGAGATCTTCCGCCGCGGGATTTGCTTGCAGCGTGCGCCGAAAGGGGTGCCGGTGCCCGGCACCTGGTCTCTGGTTTCTGGTCTCACGCTTCGGCGCGACGGGCGCACGTGACGGCGCAAGGGTGCAACCTTTGCGGGGCTGGAGGCATCAGACTCAGACACGCTGCCATTGATTGAGGCCAGCACGTCCAGGGGGCCCCGCATGAAACTCACCGAAGCCTCGCTCAAGAATCCTGCCGCGGTCGCCGCAGTGGTTGCCATGGTCGCGCTGTTCGGTGTGCTCAGCCTGCTGGATCTGCCGATCCAGCTCTTTCCCGACATCGAGGAGCCGCAGCTCTCGATCCAGACCGGCTGGCGTGCGGCGTCGCCCCGGGAAATCGAGTCGGAGATCCTCGAGCCGCAAGAAAACGTGCTGCAGGGCCTGCCCGGACTCGAGCAGATGGACGGCAATGCGAATCAGGGCGGCGCCTTCATCAACCTCACCTTCGCCGACGGCACGGACATGCGTCAGATGCTGGTGGAAGTGCTGGGGCGCCTCAATCGCGTGCCGCAGCTCCCCCCCGACGTCAACCCGCCGGTGGTCCAGCTCAACGGCCAGGACGCCAACCAGACTTTGAGCTGGTTTTTCGTGCAGAAACTGCCGGGCACGCCGGGGACGATCGAGGATTTCGGCCGCTTCGTCGAAGACCGCGTGGCGCCGCAGATCGAGGCGGTGCCCGGCGTCGCCGGGGTACAGGTCAACGGCGGGCCGCCCGAGGAGCTGCTGATCGACCTCGACCTCGATCACGCGGCCGCGCTCGGCATCACCATCCCCGAGGTCGCGCAGCAGGCGGCCCGCGCCACCGATGTGTCCGGCGGCTTCTTCGAGGCCGGGCGTCGTCAGTACACCCTGCGCTTCGCCGGACGTTATTCACCGGAAGAGCTGGGCAACCTGATCCTCACCTGGCGCGACGGCCGGCCGGTGCGGCTCGGCGACGTGGCGAACATCGAGCTCAAGCGTCCCGACAAGCAGTTCTTCGTCTACCAGAACGGCAACCCGGCGATCGGCCTGCAGGTGTTCCGGGAAAGCGGCGCCAATGTCCTCGCAACCTTGAAGGACGTGAAAGCGGTGGTCGCCGAGCTGCGCGAAGGCGTGCTGAAGGAGCGCGGCCTCGGCATCGAGCAAAGCTTCGACTCATCCCTCTTTATCGATCGGGCGATCAACCTGTTGTCGGGCAATCTGCTCGCCGGCGTCCTGCTCGCGGTGGGCTGCCTGTGGTGGTTCCTGCGCGACGCTCGCGCGACGCTGCTGATAGCGAGCGCGATACCGATTTCGCTGCTCGCCACCTTTGTCGTGCTGGATCTTTCGGGCCGCACCCTCAACGTGATCTCGCTGGCGGGTCTGGCCTTCGCGGTCGGCATGGTGATGGACGCGGCGGTCGTCGTGGCCGAGAACATCGTGCGCCTGCGTGAGTCCGGCAAGATGCCGATGGAGGCGGCGCGCCTGGGCACCACGCAAGTCGCGGGCGCGCTGCTTGCGTCCACGCTCACCACCATCGCGGTATTCCTGCCGGTCATCTTCATGGAGGGCGTCGAAGGCCAGCTCTTTTCCGACCTGGCATTGACCATTTCAATCGCCGTGGCGATATCGTTGCTGATCGCCGTGACGGTGCTGCCGGCGGCGGCCGGCGGCTGGCTCAAGGCGAAGCGGCTCGCGAATCTGCAGGGGCATGGTTACCCGGGGGTTATCCGGCGGCTGATGCGCTGGACCGACTCGCGGCCGAAGCAGGTTGCGTGGATTGCAGCCCTGGTGGCCGCGCCGCTGGCCGCGGCCTGGTTCCTCATGCCCCGGCTCGATTATTTACCGCCGGTGAAGCGCGCCGCGATCGACGCGTTTTTCAGCTTCCCGCCGGGCATGAGCCCGGCCGCCGTGGATCGCGAAATGGCGCCGGTGCTGCTGGAGCGCATGGCGCCCTACATGCGCGGCGATAAAGAGCCGCAGCTCAAGAACTGGTACCTGCTCCTCTGGCCGGGCGGCGGCACCATCGGTGCGCGCGTCGAGGACGAGAACCAGATCGGCGAGCTCGAGCGCATCGTCCGCGATGAAGTCATCGTGGGGTTTCCCGACACACGGGCCTTTGCCTCCGAAGGTGATCTTTTCGGCGGCTTCGGCGGCTCGGCGCGCGCGATCCAGATTCATCTGCAGACCGGAGATACAGAGGCCCTCAACTCTGTGGCCGAGCAGGGGCGCCAGCTCCTCAGCGACAAGTTCCCGGGCGCCAACGTGCAGGCTTTTCCGAACGGCGACGCCACCGAGCCCGAGCTGCGTCTGATTGCCAATGACCGGCGTCTGGCGGAGGTCGGCTGGAACCGCGCCGAGGTCGGCACAGTGGTGCGCGCACTCGGCGACGGCATGTGGCTGGGCGAGCATTTCGACGGCGAGCGCCGTCTGCCGATCATCCTGCGCGCCAACGGCTGGGATGGGCCCGACGCGCTGGCGCAGCTCCCGCTGGCCACACCGCTGGGCGGCGTGCTACCGCTGAGCGAGCTGGTCGACACGCAGACCACCATGGCGCCGAGCCAGTTGCGGCGCGTCGACCGCCGGCGCACGGTCACCCTGACCGTCGATCCGCCGCCAACGCTGTCGCTCGAAGAAGCGCTGGCGACGGTGGAAGAGCAAGTGGTGCCTGTCCTGCGTCAGGCGCTGCCGGCCGGCAGCAGTGTGCGGGTCTCGGGCAGCGCCGATCGACTCGACGAGGCAGTGAGCGCCATGAGCGGCAACTTTGCGATGGCCCTGCTGGTTTTGTTCCTGCTCATGGCAGCGATGTTCAAGTCGCTCAGGGACAGCATATTCGTGATGCTGGCCTTGCCGATGGCGGTCTTCGGCGGCGTGGTCGGCCTGCGCGTGCTCGGCGCGATCGCCTTCCAGCCGCTCGATCTCCTGTCGATGATCGGCTTCATCATGCTGCTCGGTATGGTGGTCAACAATGCGATCCTGCTGGTCGCGCAGACGCGCGCGGGCGAAGCCGAGGGTCTCGACATCGAGCGCGCGGTCGAGCAGGCGTTGAGCCAGCGGCTGCGGCCGATTCTGATCGGTGCACTGACCGGCGTGGTCGGCGCTCTGCCTATGGCGGTGAATCCCGGCCCCGGCAGCGTGATTTATCGCGGCCTCGCGGCCATCACCATCGGCGGCGTCGGCCTCTCGCTGGTGTTCACCCTGTTGCTGATGCCGGCGTTGCTGCGCCTCGCCGCGCATCGTCGCGCCGCCGTCGCACCTTCCAGAACCGACGCGCTGGAGCACGCCGCATGTGAAACCAGGGAGATGGCCATGAACCTTCGCCGTTGCCGGATCGTCTATGCCGCACTGGCGGCGTGCGCCGTCGATGCCGGCGCCCAGGATGCCGTGCCACCCGCGCCTGTCGAGATCGCCGAAGCCCGTTACGCCGACTTCGCGCCGGTGCTCTGGTCACCCGGCAGCGTGCGCAGCCGCGAAGATGCGCGCGTGGCCGGCGAGCAGGAAGGGCGGGTGATCTCGGTCGCTGAGGTCGGAGAGCAGCTCGAGCGCGGCGACGCGCTCGCCCGGCTCGACGACGCGATGCTGCAACTGAGAGAGCAGGACGACCAGGCGAATATCGGGCGCATCGAGGCGCAGCTCGAGTACGCGCGCAAGCAGGAGCAGCGCCTCGGCGAGCTGAGCTCGCAGAACAGCATCGCCGCGGCCCAGCTCGATGAAGCGCGCTCGCAGCGACAAGTGCTGGAGCAGGATCTCGCACGCGCGCAAGTGACCCTCCAGCAGACTCAGCACCAGCGGCGCATGGCCGTGGTGCGCGCCCCTTTCGATGGCGTGGTCGCCGAGCGTTTCATCCAGGTCGGCGAATATCTGACGACCGGCGCGCCGGTCGTGCGGCTGGTCAACACGATCGAACTGGAGGTGCGCGCCCAGGCGCCTGTCACCCTGGCGCCGCGGCTGAAGGCCGGTGACCCCGTTAACGTACGTCACGGCGACACGTTGACCGAGGCGCATATCCGCAGCGTCGTGCCGGTCGGCGACGAGGCGTCGCGGCAGCTCGAAGTGCGGGTGGCATTGATCGACAGCGACTGGAGCATCGGCACCGCAGTGCAGGTGGCGTTGCCGAACGCCGCTCCGCGGCAGGTTATCGCGGTGCCGCGCGATGCGCTGATCCTGCGCACGAACGCCAGCTTCGTGGTCAAGGTCAGCGAGAACGACACTATTCAGCGCGTGGCCGTCGACACGGGCAGCTCGCACGACGGCCTGGTCGAGGTCCGCGGCGAGATCGAGCCCGGAGATCGCCTCGTCATACGCGGCGGCGAACGCCTGCAACCCGGTCAGGCCGTTACTGTCACATCTAAACAGGCCATGATCGGCATGGCCGCAAAAGGCTCTTGAGGTAACCCGTCCTGCAGAGGAGAAACCCGATGTCCCAGCCCGGCATATTGCGGCGCTCGATGATATTCATGCTGGCCGCCGCGGCCGGCTGCAACGTAGCGGTGGCCAAACCTGCTACGCCCGTCGCCACTCAGGCCGCCCCGGCGGCGGACCCGGCTGCGATGGCGGCCGAGCTCGAGCGGCTCTACGGGCAGTACTGGCAAGAGTATCTCGAATTGAATCCGGTGAACGCCACGTTCGTCGGCGATCCCCGTTACAACGACCGGTTGCCGGATTTCTTCTCGGCCCGATATCGCCAGCAGACACACGATTTCAATGAGAAGTGGCTGAACAAGGTCGCTGCCTACGACAGCGATCGGCTCGCGGGCCAGGCCAGGTTGAGTCAGCAGATCTTCGTCCAGGATCTCCGGCTCGCGCTGGAGGGCGAGAAATATCCGGACTGGCAGCAACCGTTGAACCAGTTCTACGGATTCCCGAACCAGCTCGCCATGCTCGGCTCGGGCACCAGCGCACAACCGTTCAAAACTGTCGGGGATTACGACGACTGGCTCGAGCGCGCCGGTGAAGTGCCGGTGCTGTTCGACAGCGCCATCGCCAACATGCGCATGGGCATGAAGAGTGGCGTGGTGCAGCCCGAAGCGCTCATGGTCAAAGTGCTCCCGCAGCTCGACTCGCTGATCAAGGAAAAGCCCGAAGAAACCCTGTTCTGGACGCCGATTACTGAGCTGCCCGCCGAATTTCCGGATGCCGACAAGAAACGCCTGACCGATGCGTATCGCACCCTCATCGCCGACAAGCTGATGCCCAGCTATCGCAAGCTGCGCGATTTCGTGCGCGACGAGTACCTGGCCGCCAGCCGCGACACCGTGGCCCTGTCGGCACTGCCCGACGGCCAGGCGTGGTATGCCTATAACGTGCGCCTCATTACTACCACGGAGCTGTCCCCGGCCCGGATTCATGAGATCGGTCTGGCAGAGGTCGCCAGGATTCACGGCGAGATGCGCGCAGTGATGAAGGAAGTCGGCTTCGACGGCGACCTGCAGGCCTTTTTCGAGTACCTGACCACGGACGAGAAATTCGAGTTCGACAACGAGGAGGCCATGCTCACGGCCTTCCACGACTTCGATGCCGAGCTCGATCCGAAGCTCGACAAGTTGTTCTCGCGCAGACCCGAAGCCGGCTTCGAGTTGCGCCCAGTGGAGGAATTCCGCGCCGCTTCCGCGGCCGCCGGCTCATATCAGATGCCGAGCGAGGACGGCACGCGCCCCGGCATCTTCTATCTCAATACTCACGACCTGCCGAGCCGCAAGACCTGGGACGTGGAAAGTCTGTACCTGCACGAGGCCAAGCCCGGCCATCATTTCCAGATTGCGATCCAGCAGGAGCTGACCGATTTGCCGATGTTCCGCCGTTTCGGCGGCGTCACCGCGTTCGCCGAAGGCTGGGGGCTTTATGCCGAATCCCTCGGCAGGGAGCTCGGCGCGTACCAGGACCCCTACCAGTATTTCGGCCGACTGCAGGCCGAGCTGTGGCGAGCCATACGCCTGATCGTCGACACTGGCCTGCATTCGAAAGGCTGGACACGCGAGCAGGTAATTGCCTATATGAAGGACAACTCGGCCACCTCCGATACCAATGCAGTTGCCGAGGCCGAGCGCTACATCGCCATCCCCGGCCAGGCCCTGGCCTACAAGATCGGCGAGCTGAAGATCCTCGAGCTGCGCTCGCGGGCGGAAGAGGCATTGGGCAATGAGTTCGATGTCCGGGAATTCCACGCCGAAGTCCTAAGAGACGGCGCGGTGCCGCTGGATGTGCTGGAGGCCAAGGTCGACCAGTTTATCGCCGCTCAGCGCGAATCTTAAGCAACCTCTGGAAAATTCGCCGCACCGGCGGCAGCCGGGCAAAATGGGGACATTCCTGATTTCCGAAAATCAGGAATGTCCCCATTTTCGTTTGTCCCCATTTTCGTTACCGGTTTGATTGGCGCGAAGCTTAGCGTATGGTGAATGCAGGATCCGGTAACGGCCTGCACGGAAGCTCCTCAGCCGAGCTGCATATTCACCATCATGTCCAATCAGCTCGCCGCTGAAACCAGCCCCTACCTGCTGCAACACGCGGACAATCCGGTGCACTGGCACGCGTGGGGGGCGGAAGCGCTCGGGCGCGCACGGCGCGAAGACAAGCCGATCCTGCTCTCGATCGGCTACTCGGCCTGTCACTGGTGTCACGTGATGGAGCGGGAGTCGTTCTCTAACCCCGAGATCGCCAAGCTCATTAACGACAATTTCGTGCCGATCAAGGTGGACCGCGAGGAACGACCGGACGTGGATCGCGTCTACATGAACTTTGTCGTCGCCACCACGGGCAGCGGTGGCTGGCCGATGACGGTCTTCCTCACGCCCGATCTCAAGCCGTTCTTCGGCGGAACGTACTACCCGCCAGACGCGAAGTACGGGATGCCCGGTATCAAACAACTCCTGCCCAAGATCAGTGAAGCGTGGCAGAAGGATCACGAGAAGGTTGTCGCATCGGCGAATCAAGTGACCGACGCGCTACAGAAGATGGCCGCCCCGGTGCCGGACAAGGGGGCCGAGTTGGAACAAGGTGCGCTGGCGAAAGGATACCAGCAGCTTGCCGCCGGCTTCGACAAGTCACGCGGCGGGTTCGGCACGGCGCCGAAGTTTCCGCAGCCGGTGAACCTCAATTTCCTTCTCCACTACTACCACCGCTCAGGCGAGAGGCCGGCGCTCGACATGACGCTCACTACGCTCCGCGCCATGGCAAACGGCGGGATGCACGACCATCTCGGCGGCGGCTTCCACCGGTACTCCACCGATGAGCGATGGTTCCTGCCGCATTTCGAGAAGATGCTTTACGATCAAGCACAACTCGCCAATGTCTACCTCGACGCCTATCAAATCACCCACGATGAGTTCTACGCGAATGTGGCGAGGGACGTGCTCGACTATGTGAT
>JACDCP010000220.1:0-3269 GCA_013817465.1 Gammaproteobacteria bacterium
ACCGTTTCAACGTCAGGAGCATCAAAGGGCGTGGCAGCGGGACTTGCACCCATACATTCATGAGACCGGCTTGCCTCTCGTGCTCCACACCCGGCTTTTGCTGCTTCCTTACTATCCGGTAAATCTCAGTGAGACCTGGACGAGCAGCAGACAGGCGATACTCAGCGGTGTTGAAACGAAGATACTTTCACCGTCAGAGACCCTGGTACACATCTGCGGTCATGCTTCGTACTCTCGCAGCCGGGCGAACCTGCGTTGGGTGTGCGATGCGGTGTTGACGCTGCGGCACTATCCCGATATGAACTGGAATCGGGTTTTGGAACAGGCGCAGCAATACCGGCTTACTTTGCCGTTGTGGATCATGCTTGAATACCTTGCCCGACGGTTGCACGCTCCGATACCGGAAGAAGTATTGGCAGAGCTGTCTTGCGCAGCCGCGGGAATGGATCGAATCAGCCGTGAGGCGGCGATCGTGGGCACCATGCTGGGAGCAACTTCCCCGTCGAGCGCAATCCGCGGGCTCCGGGGAAACCCGAGAGCGCAGATGCTGTTTATTCGATTGTTCCTGTTGCCATCGCGCACGTACATGTGTTGGCGATACGGCATCGAACACCGTTGGCTTCTGCCTTTCGCTCACCTGTACCGCCTCATGAAGTTCGGGGCCCTGGCTGCCGTTCGTCTCACTCGAAAGCAGTCCGCCAGAGCACGGGAAGAGCTGGTTGCCGATGTCGATTGAACGACTTCGTCGATGCTGTTGACCCTTGTTCCAGGCGCGTCATCACAACTGTTTCCTGTCTGTAGAACGCTGCTGCTCTTTCAACCGACTTCGAATCGAGCTCCACGCCCAGATACCCAGGATATGAAATGGACGCAGGACATAATACAAAGGGTAAAGCCAGGCGGGTAATCGGACGACTGCCCAATCCCCGACACGGGGGACAAAAAACGCCTGCCACGAGTAGCTCAGTTTATCGTTGAAATCCCGGCAAAGCCGGAGGTGCAGCAATCTGACCGGAAATCGCTCCGGCCGTTTGTTCTCCCTGAAAAGCTCTGCGAATATCGTTCGCGCAAGTCGTGCGATCTGGTCGCGGGATTCCCTCCCGCGATCGACGCGAGACGGCATATCGGGTGCGAACAGATCTTCGACCAACTGTAGACCAAGCAGCAACGGCAGTTCCATATGCGCGTCTCGAGCTCGACTGAAGATGGAGTCCCAGTCGAGCGCACGATCGTTCACGATGATCCGGGTGAGATCGATGATCCAGATGAGCTTTTTCCACCGATCCTTGGCTCCGTGCATGCAAAGTATCAAGACCAGATCTTCCCGGCCGAAGCTGGAAATCGAACGCCCCGCGAATGCGACGGTCTCCGATCTTTCCCACAGCGGGCCGGTAGCCAGACGGAACGGATAGTGTCTCGGTGCGAGTTGCCAGTGCAGATCGATCAACAGCCCGTCTTTCCGTTGCATCTCGAACTCGTGACGGTACTTGATGAAAGTAGCTGTCTCTGCGGGTGTCAGCTGACTGAGAGGTCGGCGGCCATAAATGAAACGGGTCTGGTAGCCCTGCTCTTCCAACAGCCTTTTTGCGTTGAAAACATCCGCGGGTCTGACGAGAATGTCCAGATCGGAGAACTGGCGCAACGACAGATCGCCATAGGCCATTTCAGCCAGGGGCGCGCCTTTATAGGGAACGACCGCAATACCGTGGTCGTTCAGATAAGCTAGCAATCGCAGCAATTCCTGGGCAAAAATGAAGTTGCGCCGGGAGATGACGCCATATTCACGTCGCGTTCGTTCCAGAATGGCCGTCGGAACAGAGCCCGGGCCGCTTTTGGAGATGGATCGGAAAAACAGCGGCAACACGCCGTGCAGAGATGCGGTGGCCAGCAGATATTCCCAATCGAAGCCGTCAGGCAAGATCAGGTATGCGGGGTCGAGGTCTTGGGAAAAGCCGGTGGTGCCGAGGTGCCCGAGTAAAAAACGTATTTCGAATCGCCATTGAGGAAAAAGATTTTCCCGGGAATCGGTGGCCGCCGGTAGCATCTCCGGGATTAAAACACATTAGTATCGGTTTCGGAGCCTCACTGTCGGAGGACTGGATGCGAAGGAACGAGCCGCAGGCGAAAACCGGGCGCAACGAGCCCTGCCCCTGCGGCAGCGGTCGCAAGTACAAGCAGTGCTGCCTCGGCAAAGCGGCGCGCATGTCGCCGGCGCAAAAAATTCTTGCGTGGTTGATCGGCGCTATCCTGCTCGCCGGTCTGATCGGCATCCTCATGACGCTCACCGGCCCGCAGTCGGCATCGAACATGGTGTGGTCCGAGGAGCACGGCCACTGGCACCCTAGGGACTAGGTGCCCGGCACCTGCGGCACCTCTTTGCTGAACACCGTATGAGCGTCGAACACGGGCCCGTCGACGCAGACGCGTTTCATGGCTGGACCGTCGGGCGTGCTCACTTCTACCGTGCAGCCGGCGCAGCCGCCGACGGCGCAGGCCATGAATTCCTCGAGCGATACCTGGCAGGGCAGTCCAAAACGACGTGCCAGAGCAGTGGAGGCGGCGAGCATCGGCGCTGGACCGCAGGCGAAGATCTCGACCTGGTCCCGCGCCGCACCGTCGAGCGATTCGAGCCAGCGGCTGGCGAGGTCGGTCACGTAGCCGGCATGGCAACCGGGAAAATCGGACCAGCTCGCGAGCCTGCTCGGCACAGCCCACTCATCGAGCAGCGGCATGCCGGCTATCACCCCGTCCGGCATGCCGGAGACGAGGATGGCCGACGGCCGCGCGCGGAAAGGAAACGGGATCTCCGAGCCCATGAGTACCAGCGGCCGGTATTCCGACTGCGCATCCGGCTTCAGACGCTCGGCCAGAAAGATCATCGGCGGAATGCCCACGCCGCCGCCGATCAGCAGTGGGCGCGGTCGGTCGCGGTGGGGCTCGAACGGCTTGCCGATCGGGCCCATCAGGCTCAGGTGGTCGCCCGGCCGACGCGTGCCGAGGTGACGAAGGCCGTCGCCGACGATCTTGTACAGGAACTCGACCCAACCCGCCTCGGCCGAGGCGCGCATGATCGACAGAGGCCGACGCATCGGCACCGCAGGATCGCAGGTAATGTGTGCGAAGGAGCCGGGCAGGGCGGTGGCGGCACACTTCGGCGCCTGTACCCGCAGCACGTACTGGCCGCCAGGGTATGCAGTCTGGCGCATGACCGCGGCCTCTTCGACAAAAATTCGGCCGCGGTGCGGTCTTCGCGCCGGCGCGATCACCGG
>JACDCP010000220.1:3279-5288 GCA_013817465.1 Gammaproteobacteria bacterium
GGTTCAGGGCGTGCCACTCAAGCCTTCCGCGATTCGCGCGAGTACGGCCATGCGCACTGCGACACCGTTGGTCACCTGCCGGCCGATGACCGAGTGCGGGCCGTCGGCGACTGCGGAGGAAATCTCGACCTCGCGGTTGATCGGTCCGGGATGCATGACGATGACGTCGCCGCGCGCGGCTTTCAGGCGCTCCGCGGTCAGGCCGAAGCGCTTGAAATAAGCGTCGTTGGACGGGATGCCGGCTTCTTTCCGCATGCGTTCGCGCTGTATGCGCAACGCCATGATCACGTCCGCGTCGCGCAGGCCCGGCTCGAGCTCGGCGTAACGCACGGCACCGTCGAATTCGTTCGTATCGGGCAGCAACGGCTCCGGCCCGACCAGCCTGAGCTCACCGACATCGAGGATGCCGAGCGCCTGTGCCGCCGAGCGAGCTACCCGCGAGTGCCGGATGTCGCCGACAATGGCCACGCACAGGTTGCGGATGTCCGGCTTGTGCTGACGGATCGTCAGCACGTCGAGCAAGCCCTGCGTCGGGTGCTCGCAATGCGCTTCGCCGGCATTGATCAGCGCCTTGCCGCGGCCGATGTGCCCGGCCAGCAGGGCAGGAATGCCGGCCTCGGCGGTTCGCACGACGAACACGTCCGTGTGCATCGCCTCCAGGGTGCGGACAGTATCGAGTAGCGTTTCGCCCTTGACGCGCGATGAGGCGTCACCGTCCAGGGTCACGACGTCCGCTGAAAGGCGCGTCGCTGCAAGGTGAAAAGACACGCGCGTGCGCGTGCTCGGCTCGAAGAACAACAACGCGACCGTGCGGCCCAGCAGCCTCGGCTCACGGGGCGCGTAGTGCGCATGGCCGACGAGGTAGGTCTCCGCATGATCGAGCAACGCATTGAGCTGCGTGCGGTTCAGGTTCGCGAGCGTAATGAGATGGCGCAGCGTGCCGTCCCGGTTGAACTGCTCGATCATGCCGCCCCGCGGTGGGCCTCCAGCCAGCCTCTCAGAATCAGCAGCGCCGCCACCGGATCGACATCGCCGCGGCCGACACGACGGGTACGCCGGCCGCTGCGGCGCTCGTCGCACAGTAGCTCGCGCGCGGCCCGCGAGGTCAGTGTCTCGTCGGCCGTCTCGACTGCCACGCCGAACCGTTCGCGGAGCTCGACCGCGAAGCGGCGCGCATGCGGTGCGAACGAGCCCTCGCCGCCGTCCGGCAATCCGGGGACGCCGACCAGCAGGAGATCCGGCTGCCAGTCCCGCAGCAGGCGCTCGACGGCGTCCCAGTCCGGCCCTTTGCGCGTGACGTGGACAACGCCGAGCGGAGAGCCCGTCCCTGTCGAACGATGGCCCACCGCAACACCAATGCGGCGCAGGCCGAAATCGAAAGCGAGGACAGTGGAACCTGCTGTCGACGGCTGGCTGGGCGGCCGGCTCATGCGTGACCGGCCTCACCGCTCAGCTGGGCCGGGTCTATGCCGAGCAGATGGGTCGCCGCCACCCAACGTTGATCGAAAGGCAGCTCGAAGACGATTTCGCTGGAGGCCGGTGCGCTCAACCAGGCGTTGGCGCGGATCTCCGCCTCGAGTTGACCGGCCTCCCAGCCGGCGTAGCCGAGCGCGACAATCGCGCGGCGCGGGCCGGTGCCGTTCGCCATAGCGGTCAGGATATCCCGCGAAGTGGTGACCCGGATTTCGCCGGAGACCTCCAGGGTCGAATCCCATTCGCCGCCAGGCTCGTGCAGCACGAAGCCCCGTTCCTGCTGCACCGGGCCGCCATTGAGCACGGGCTGGTCCGCGATGTCAGGACTCGCCGCTTCCAGGGAGAGCTGCTCGAGGATGTGGCTGAGCGGCATGCCCGTCGGGCGGTTGATGATGATACCGAGCGCGCCATCCTCAGAGTGCTCGCAAATAATCGTGACGGTGCGGTGGAAATTCGGGTCGCCGAGCGCCGGCATGGCGATCAGGAGCTGGTTGCCGAGGAACTCGCCGTTTCCCATGCGGCTAGTTTACCGAATT
>JACDCP010000020.1 GCA_013817465.1 Gammaproteobacteria bacterium
ATGAAGCCGTCCGAAACGAGGGTCTGTCGCCAGTCGCGCCGCGGCGTGCCTACCGGCAGCAACGCGTTCCAGACGATGGCGTCTCCGTGGCGGCGCAGGATGCGCTCGAGACCGTCGATGGCGCAGATGTGGCCCATGCCCTGCGCACGCTTGTAGACGGTTGCCACGTTATACAGTCGCCGTACTGCGGCGTCGAAGCGACCGGCCGTCACGGCACGCGCCCACTCGCGGAACACATCGAAGTCGCAGGCGTAATTCATCTGATCGACCTGATGCGCGCCAGGAGGGCGGGCGCCGATTTCGCCGAACACCACCTCACCGTCTGATTTCCGGTACCACTCCATATGGGTGAATCCAGTGTCGAAGCCCAGCGCCTCGATGACTTGCCGGCCCATCGTTATGCCATCCGCCAGTGCCGGATCGTCGACATCGCGCAGCGCGATAACCTGCGGGCTGATCCATTCATTCGAACGCGCGATGAGCGGCCGCGGCCGGTACCACGCGACATTGTAATACGCGATGCGGCCTTCGATTGTCACCGTATCGAAAGTGTATTCCTCGCCGTCCACGAACTCCTCGACGCTGACCATGGGCACATGGCGCAATCTGGGCAGCGCTGCGCGGAGCTGATCGGCGTCATCAACGCGATACGTATCGGCCGAGCCGGCCCCCGCGATGGGTTTCAGGATCAGGGGGAAACCGATGGTTCCGGCCGCTTCCCAGCACTCGGCGATGCTGGTCGCCGGCTGGTGACGCGGCGTGCGGATACCCGCCGCGTCGAGCACCCGTTTCATCTTTTCCTTGTCGCGAAAGGGCACGATCGTATCGACGCGCATGCCCGGCACGTCGAGCATCTCGCGAAGTCGCGCTGCGAGGACCATGCCGGGCTCCCACAGGCATTCGACGCGATCGAGTGTCCTGCCGCGCAGCCAGCTTCGCAGCTCCGCGGCCACGCCGCCTTCGTCCCAGAGCGAGCGCACGTGCAGGTAGCCGGACAGCGCGCGCCGCACCATCTCGGGCAATGCCTGCGGATGCTGATCGCCGACACCGAGCACGGTCGCGCCGACTTCTGCGAGACCGCGCGTGAAGTGGGGCATATCGGCGGGGTAGCCGGGAGAGATGATGAGGACGAGCATGGGGATCGCCTGACGGGCCGCTTCGCGCGCCGCCTACTATAGTGTAGGGTAGCCGGCAACAACAACGAATCGCTTCGCATGACTTCATTCAAGATCTGCTTTGCGAGCTCCGAGCTCGCGCCGTTCGCCAAGACCGGCGGGCTCGCGGACATATCGGCTGCGCTCGGCCGATATCTGCACGACGCCGGACACGAGGTGCGGGTTTTCCTGCCGCTTTATTCGAGCATCGACCATTCGACCCTGGAGCTTCGGCCGGTCGATGCCGTTCGGGATGTGCCGCTCACGCTCGGTGGCCGGGAGTTCCGCTTTTCGATCTACCGCGCGGAAATTGGCGGTCCTGCCGTGCACTTCGTGCATTGTCCGGCACTTTACAATCGGCCCGGCTTGTACACGACGGGCGGCGACGAGCATTTGCGCTTCATCCTGCTTTCGCGCGCGATCATCGAGAGCTGCCAGCGCATGGCCTGGGCGCCGCAGATTTTTCACTGCAACGACTGGCATACGGCGCTCATTCCGCTCTATCTGCGCACCATCTATGGATGGGACAGGCTGTTCGCGGATTCGCGCACGCTGCTCACCGTGCACAACGTGGGATACCAGGGCATATTCGCCGCTTCCATTCTCTCCGATACGGGCCTCGGGGACTCCGCGCACCTGTTGCATCAGGACGATCTCGCCGCCGGCCGCATCAATTTCCTGAAAACGGGTCTGCTGTATGCCGATGCGCTGACGACCGTGAGCCCCACGCATGCCGAGGAAATTCAGACCGATGCGTACGGCATGGGATTGCAGGACATCCTGCGCGCGCGGAGCTCGAGCCTCGCCGGGATCCTGAATGGAGTGGATTATGCCGAGTGGGATCCACGAACCGACCGGCATCTGCGCTATCACTATTCACCGGGCAACCTCGCCGGCAAGGAAAAGAACAAACAGGTTCTTTTGCAGAGCCTTGGCCTGCCATACGACAGGCAGACACCGGTCGTCGGCCTCATCTCCCGCCTGATGCTGCAGAAGGGCATCGACCTGCTCGTACAGGTCCTGCCCGAACTGCTCGGGCAACGGGATCTGCGCTTTGTCGCTCTCGGCAGCGGTGAGCCTGACTACGAAGGATTCCTGGGCGCCCTTCAGCGTCGTTATCCGCGCCAGGCGTGTTTCTATCGCGGCTTCCATACGCCGCTCGCGCATCTCATCGAGGCAGGCAGTGATCTTTTCCTCATGCCGTCGCTGTACGAGCCCTGCGGCCTGAACCAGATGTACAGCTTGCGCTATGGCACCGTGCCGATCGTGCGCAGGACCGGCGGGCTGGCGGACACGGTTGAAATGTTTGAGCCGCGCACCGGCACGGGAACCGGCATTGTTTTCGAGGATTACGACGCCGCCGCGCTGCGCTGGGCGTTGAACGTCGCGCTGGACTTGTTCAATGACCGCCGTCGCTGGCGCAGGCTGCAGCGCAACGGCATGGCGCAGGATTTCTCCTGGCAGCGACAGGGCGCGCGTTACCTGGAAGTGTATCGGAAGTTGTGTGGCGTGCGTGCCGAGGTCGGTATGGCGGAGGTTTAGCTATGAACGTCATCTTCGTCGAGCCGGTTTTTCCCCACAATCAGCGCGAATTCGTCCGTGCGCTTGCGGACGTCGGCGCCAACGTCATCGGCATCGGCGAGCGCCCGCCTGGCTATCTCGACGACGAAATGAAGGACTGGCTTGCCGCCTACGAGCAGATCCGCTCGGTTGTGCACGAGAATTCTCTGCTGGAAGCGGTCCGCAAGGTCCAGTCGCGGATCTGGGTCGATCGGCTGGAAGCCACGGTCGAGGCGCACATCATGCCGGTCGCCCGCGTGCGCGAAGCGCGCAACATCCCCGGTACGTCGGTGCGCACAGCCTGGCTTTGCCGCGACAAGCCCGCCATGAAGCAGGTGCTGCGCGACGCGGGCGTTCCCTGCGCGCAATCAACGAGCGCGGACACCCTCGCTGAAGTGCGTGAATTTGCCGATCGCGTCGGTTATCCGCTGATTCTCAAGCCCCGCGATGCCGCCGGCGCCTCCGGCACTTTCAAGGTCGACAACGACCGGGAGCTCGAGGCGGCCGTGCGCAAGTCGGGGCTGGAGCGCGGCGCCTCCCTCGCGGTCGAGGAATTCATCGAGGGGCATGAGGGTTTCATCGACACACTCTGCGTGCGTGGCGAGGTCATACATGAGTTCATCACGCACTATTATCCGAACGTGCTCGAAGCCATGCGCACACGCTGGATTTCGCCGCAGATGGTGGCGACCAATCGCATAGCTGCCGGCGGCTATGACGAGGTCAAGGCAATGACGCGCAAGGTTATCCGGCTGTTCGACATCGGCACCTCCGCCACGCACATGGAATGGTTCTACGGGCCGAAGGGTCTCGAGTTCTCAGAGATCGGCTGCCGGCCACCGGGTGTAGGCCAGTGGGATGTATACAACGCAGCCAACGACCTCGACCTCTATCGCGAGTGGGCGATGGCGATCGTGCATGGCCGCCCCGACCGCATGCCTTCGCGGCGATTCTCCTGCGGCATGATCGCGCTGCGGCCGGATCGGGACGGGCGTATCCGGGGCTATGCCGGGCTCGACGAGATCAACCATCGTTTCGGCAACCGCATCGTCGCTGCGCGGCTGCCGGACCCGGGGACACCGACGCAGCCGATCGAAGCGGGCTACATGGCGAATGCCTGGATGCGCGTCCGTCACCCCGACTACGACGAGCTGCGCGGCATCCTGAACGTCATCGGCGAAACGGTGCGGGTTTATGCGCATTGATGGGGCGTGCCCGCCGGCCCTTGTTTGAGCTTCCGCCTGGCAAGTGGCGAAAGACCGCGCTGGTCTTGCTGATCGCGTTCTTCCTCATCGGCGGCGCGGCGCACTTTGCCATGCCGGATTCCTACATCGCCATCATGCCGCCCTGGCTGCCGGCGCATCGGGAGCTCGTTTACTTGAGTGGGGCCTGCGAAATCCTGGGGGCTGTGGGCCTGTTGTTTGCGGCTTCGCGGCGCGCCGCCGGCGTCGGCCTCATGCTGCTGGTCGTCGCCGTGTTTCCGTCGAATATTCACATGGCGCTGCATCCCGAGCAGTTCGCGAGCCTGCCGCGTTGGGCCCTGTACGCCCGCCTGCCCCTGCAACTCGCCATTCTGGCGTGGGTGTGGTGGGCAACTCGCTCTCGCTTGCGCAGACCACCCATAGAGTAAACTGACCAGAAAATGCGGCAGGCTGAACCGGTTCCTTTCCGTGAGTGACGCTGTCGGAAGCGGCGGGATGACCGAAGTGTACAGCGGGCCGGATCCGGCCAGGGCGCCGTGCACGAATACCGCGAAGCTCGGGCGGGCGCTCGCTGAACTGCCGGCGCCGGAAGCTCATTTCGTCGCCATGGACGAAAGTTCACTGCTGCAATTTGCCGATGCTTACCCTCGGGTACGCAACATCCAGGCGGTTTAGGACCCTCTCATCAATCGCGCCCGCGCCCAGGGGGAGGCGCTCCGCCTGCAACAACAGGCGGACGCCGAAATGGCCAAGGCCATCGAAGCTGCCGATCTGGAGGTCGTGGAATACAACCGCGTGGCCGTGCGGGTGTCGAAGGACGAGGAACTGCGGGCGCGCGTCCGGCAGCTCATGGACGAATCCTGACAGCATGTTGAAAAAGCCATCCGTGGCTTTTTCAACTCCGCATTATTCAGCAGGCTGCTAGCCGCGCGCGTCGTCGAGCTCGGCGATCGGAAAGGCCTTGGCGAATTCGACCACGGTGTCGAGATCCGCGTCGTACGACTGGAAGGTCAATGCGCCACCGCTTTCCAGTGATACCGTGACCGTGCTGGTGTTGCCTTCCGAATTCGCCACTGCGGTGCGCTTGTCGATGCGCATCTTGTTGCCGGCGGACATCATGCCCATTTCCGCAAGGCCGCCCAGAAAACCCATGCCGCCGCCGCCCGCACCGCCCATGAGGCTCACCGAAATCGCCTGCTCACCCTTCTTGTAGCTCGCCTCGGTGACTGCGATGCCCATCGCCTCATTCTGATCGAGCGATTCGCGTTTCCAGCCGTCGACCTCGGCGGCGAAAACATCGCCGACCTCGCCCTGCTTGATCTGTTCCAGGGACTCGACGCACCAGCGGGCCTCCTCGAGCGCGCCGTCGACATCGCCTTCAGCGTACAGCTCCAGGATGCCGTCGCAGCTTTCCTTCGGATCCTCCTGAGCGTTAGCGGCGCCGAGGCTCAGGAACCCGGCGAGGAACAGGCACGTTCTCTTCATGACCATCTCTCCATTTTGTTGGACTTGCGTTCAGGAATGAATCCGGCGAACCGGCATTATCCAGAGCGGAATCGGCATTCGCAATGGGGCAGCAGACAGGAAATAGTGCCTACACGGCAAGACGCTCGTAAATCGAGAGCAGCCTGCGCTGACTGCCGGCCAGCTCGGGCGGAAGCTGATCCCAGCCGAACCGCCAGCTCCAGTTGCCGTCCGCTGTGCCGGGCGTATTCAGTCGCGCCGCCGAGCCGAGGCGCAGCAAATCCTGCATCGGAATGACCGAGAGCTGTGCGACGGACGCATACGACGCACGAATCAGTGTAACTGGCATAGGCGCGTCATCACGATCGAAATAGGCACACACACGCGCCCGTGCCTCCGCGTCCAGTCCGTTCCACCAGCCGACCGTCGTGTCGTTGTCGTGCGTGCCCGTGTATACGACGGCATTCCTGGCGTGATTGTGGGGCAGGTACGGGTTGTCTCGCCCACCGTCGAATGCGAACTGCAATATGAACATCCCCGGCATATCCAGCGAGTCGCGCAGCGCCACGACCTCCGGTGTGATGCTGCCGAGATCCTCCGCGACCAGCTTGCCGCGGCCGCAGCGCGCGTGAACGGCTTCGAACAGCTCGCGTCCCGGCACTTCGACCCAGCGGCCGTGCCTGGCCGAGGGTGAGTCCGCCGGAATCTCCCAGCAGGCCTGCAGGCCACGAAAATGGTCGATGCGCAAGAGGTCGAAGCGCGCGAGCTGTGTCGCCACGCGATCGACCCACCAGGCAAAGTCATCTCGCTCCAGGCGCTCCCAGTCGTACAGCGGATTACCCCAGCGCTGACCCTCGGCGGAGAAATAATCCGGCGGCACGCCGGCGACGACCGCGGGCCGCCCATCCGGCTTCAGCCTGAAATACTCGCGGTGCGCCCAGACGTCTGCGCTGTTCAGGGAAACGAAAACCGGCAGGTCGCCGAATAGCAGCACCGCGCGCGCGCGCGCGTAATCGCGCAAGGCTTTCCATTGCTTTTCAAACCGGAATTGAGCGCGCCGGACCTGCTCGATAGCGTCCGCGTGCACGCGGCGCGCTTTGCGTAAAGCTGTACGCTCACGATCGCGCAAAGCTTCGGGCCAGTCGCACCAGACACTTCCACCCTGCGCCTCACTCAAAGCGGTGAACAGCGCGTAATCCTCGAGCCATCCCCGCCGCGCGGCGCAGAATGCCTCGTAACCCTCCGTCTCCTCATCGCCGACAAGCTCGCCCGGGTCGAGCAGTCGCGGATCGCCCGCATGTGTCGCGCGGGAATGGTACGGCGATTCACCCGGCCCGATCGGGAGCATTTGCCAGACGCTGAACCCGGACTCCGCCAGGAAGTCGACAAAGCGGCGAGCGTCGGCTCCGAGAGTGCCGGAAGCCGGGGCACCCGGCAGGGACGCGACAGGCAGCAGGACACCCGCGCGCCGCGTCGAAAGCGGAGGAATCGGAGGCGGGCTGTGCTGTCGGTAAAAGTCGGCGTCAGCCTGCGATTTAGTTGGCATCCGTGGAAAGGTTTTCTGATGAATGTGATCGGAACGAAATCGCAGTCTGACCCTGTTTTCCCCGGGCCGTCGTTCAGACAGCCTGAGTGTTCTGGCCGAGCATATCCGCGGTGACGAGGACGACGCCCTTGCTGGTCACGTAATAGCGCTCGGCGTCCTGTTCAGGGTTCTCGCCGATCACGGTCCCTTCAGGAAGCGTGCAGTGCTCGTCGATCACAGCATTCCTGACGCGGCAAGCTTCACCGATGCGCACGCTCGGCAGCACGACGGCGTGCCGCAGCACCGAACGCGCATCCACGGTGACATTTGAGAACAAAAGCGAGTTGCTGACGCGCGCACCGGAGATGATGCAGCCGCCGGAGACCATCGAGTTGACGGCCATGCCCGTCCGGTCGCCGTCGTCGAGCACGAACTTCGCCGGTGGGAGTTGCTCCTGGTAGGTCCATATCGGCCAGCGCTCGTCGTAGATGTTGAGCTCCGGCTTGACGTGCACCAGCTCCATATTGGCTTCGAAATAAGCGTCGACGTTGCCGACGTCGCGCCAGTACCTCTGGGCGCGGGTCTTTACGTCCTGGAACGCATAGGCGAACACGCGGTGCGCGCCGATCGAGCCCGGAATGATGTCCTTGCCGAAGTCGTGATGCGAGCTCGAATCGGCGGCATCCGCGCGCAGAATAGCATCGAGAAAGGCGAGATCGAAAACGTAGATGCCCATCGAGGCAAGCGCGATGTTGTCGCGGCCCGGCACGGGCTTCGGGTCTTCAGGCTTCTCGTCGAACTCGATGACACGATTGTCGTCGTCCACGGTCAACACGCCGAATTCACGGGCACGCTCGCGCGGCACTTCGACGACGCCCACGGTAATGTCGGCGCCCTGCTCGACGTGGAAGGCGACCATCGGGCCGTAATCCATCTTATAGATGTGGTCACCCGCCAGGATGACGACGTGCTTGGGGCGATGCTCGCGAATGATGGACAGGTTCTGGTACACGGCATCCGCCGTGCCGCGATACCACATTTCGCCGATCTGCTGCTGCGCCGGCAGAAGCTCGACGAACTCGCCGAACTCGCCGCGCAGATACCCCCAGCCGCGCTGGATATGCTGTATCAGCGAATGGGCCTTGTACTGCGTGAGCACCGAGATCTTGCGGATGCCCGAGTTCACGCAATTGGATAAAGGAAAATCGATGATGCGGAACTTGCCGCCGAACGGCGTCGCCGGCTTCGCCCGCCACAGTGTGAGATGCCGGAGTCTGGCTCCCCGTCCGCCTGCCAGAATGATTGCCAGCGTGCCGCGGGTCAGCCGGCTGACGAAGCGCCCGGACTTTGGACCTCGTCTCATGATGCTCTGCCGCGCATGGCCTTTCCGGAAGGAACGTCCTTCATTCTCTCATAACCACTTCATCAGCCCCGTCTCATGCGGATGCGTCAGCAGCCGATGAGCGGGATACACGCGCACCCGCAGACTCGACTTCCCGGTCCAGGGCACCGAGCATTGGCCGCTGTATGTGTATTTGCCCTGCCCGTCCGCGCCATCGATCGTCGCGAGGCAGATGCGCGAACGCCCATTGTCCGCGGCCGCGGCTTCCGACCGGAAACGCGAGGCCGGTCCGTCCAGCGGCGGCGCCGGCATGTCTTCGGGCTCGATAACGAGCTCGACGCGCACGTCACCGGGTTCGAGCCCATTCAGGCTCGCCTGCACGCGGACCTCGAACGGCCGCCCGTGGCGCACCACGCCCGGCGTCGGATCCAGGGCGTGGAGCGCGACTCCGTCCCAGGCCTCGCGCACCCGGTGCTTCCATGCCGCGAGCTCCTGCGCGCCCCGCGCTTTGTCCCGGCGCAATTCCCGCCCGCAGGCGGCGGCCGGGTGGTAAAAGCCCTCCGCGTAATCATGTAGCACCCGGCCCATATTGAATCTCGGAATGGTGGTCGCCATCGAGCGTTTGCACAATTGTACCCAGCCCGGCGAGAAACCGCCGTTGTCGCGTCCGTAGTAAAGCGGGATGACAGACTCTTCGAGAAGCGCATAGAGCGCAGCGGCATCGTCGCGGTCGCGCCGCTCCTCGTCGCCGCGCTCGGGATGCGGGGCGATCGCCCAGCCGTTCGTGCCGTCCCAGGCTTCGGCCCACCAGCCGTCGAGGACACTCAGATTGATCGTGCCATTGATGGCCGCTTTCATGCCCGAAGTGCCGCTTGCCTCGAGCGGAAAGATCGGATGATTGAGCCACACATCGACACCGGCCACGAGCGGTCGCGCCAGCGCGAGATCGTAGTCCTCGGCCAGCAGCATGCTGCCTTCGAACCCCGGGCGGCGGCTCACTTCGTGCACCTGCCGGATCAGTGCCTGACCCGGCTGGTCTGCCGGATGCGCCTTGCCGGCGAACACGACCAGCACCGGCCGCCCTGCCTGGTTCAACAGCGCATGCAATCGGTCGAGGTCGCGTAAAAGAAGCGTGGCCCGTTTGTAGGTGGCGAAGCGCCGCGCGAAACCGATGGTCAGCACGTTCGGGTCCGCCGGATCGACGAGTTCGAGCAGCTTGCGGATGCGCGCCTCGGGCAGCAGTGTCTGTCGAAACTGCCTCTCCAGCCGATTGTGCAGATAAATGAGCGCTTCGCCCTTGATGGCCTGACGGGTGCGCCAGAAGAGATCGTTGTCGATCGCAAGGATCCGCTCGGCCGTATCGGGACCGGCGAGACGATCCAGCCGGCCTTCGCCGAGCTCGCGGTCGAAAAGCTCGATCCAGGCCTGATCGAGGAAAGTCGGCACATGCACGCCGTTCGTCACGTAGCCGCAAGGATTTTCCTCGGCCGGCAAGTCCGGCCAGAAATCAGCGCAGATACGCGACGAGACGCTTCCATGAATGCGGCTGACGCCATTCTGGTGCCTGGAGCCGCGGATCGCGAGCGTCGTCATATTGAATCTCGAGATGTTGCGCGATACGTGACCGAGCGCCAGGAACTGCTTGTCGTCGATACCGAGCCGCGTGGCGAAATCGTGGAAGTAGGATTTGACGAGCGCGTTGTCGAACGCATCGTGGCCCGCAGCAACCGGGGTGTGCGTGGTGAACACCACATCCCCCGCGACCGCTTCGAGTGCGGCTTCGAAAGCCAATCCGTTCGTAACTTCTTCGCGCAGGCGCTCGAGCACGAGGAAGGCAGCGTGGCCTTCGTTCATATGCCATACCGTGGGCGCGAGCCCGAGCGCGCGCAAAGCGCGCACACCGCCGATTCCCAGGCAGATTTCCTGCTGAACCCGGAGCTCTTCGCCCTCACCGTACAGATTATGTGTGATCTCGCGATCATCCGGCGTATTGGTATTCAGATTGCTGTCGAGCAGATACACGGGTACGCGACCCACTTGCGCCCGCCAGATCCTGAGCTGCACGTCACGTCCGGGAAATTTGCAGGTAACGCAGAGCTCGCGGCCTTCACTGTCGAGCACCAGCGTCACCGGCAGGTCGTCGGGATTGCGGTCGCGGTAATGCGCAACCTGGTTGCCGTCCCGGTCGATGGTTTGACTGAAGTAGCCCTGGCGATACAGCAAGCCGACCGCCACGAACGGCAGGGCGAGATCGCTGGCCGTCTTGCAATGATCGCCCGCCAGCACGCCCAGGCCGCCGGAGTAATTCGGAAAGCTCTCGTGCCAGCCGTACTCGGCGCAGAAGTATGCGATGAGGTCATCATCGGCGAATGCCGGCCCGTGATAGCTACGCGAGGCCTGCCCGAGATAATGGTCGAAGGCCGCCAGCGCTGCGTGATAACGTTGCAGGTAGCTGGCGTCGGCCGCAGCGGTGTCGAGCTTGTGCTGCGGCACGCTTTTCAGGAACACGCGGGGATTATGCCGGGTGCGTTTCCACAACTCGGCATCGAGCAGGAAGAACAGGGCGCGTGTCGGCCTGTGCCACGCGTACCAGAGATTGCCGGCCAGCTCCGGCAGGCGCGCCAGGGCCTCCGGCAGCACGGGATGAACTTCGATCGGAAACACGTGTCCCGGCATGCAGGGGCCCCCTCGTCAATCGGCGTGGAAAAAAGAATGCAGAGTCTAAGCCAGAATCGTCGGCCAGGTGCAGTCGACATCCTGCCTGCGGCACAGCCGGGCAGCGCTCTCATTCGAGTGCCGTTGTCCCGGCGAAAGCCGGGGCGATATCGGCTCCATCGTTCCGGCGCCGCCATCCCGGCAAATGCCGGGGCGGAGTTCCCGAATGAGCAGCAGCCACCAGGGAAAGTCCGGATGGTGTTTAACTGGATGCCGGCTTGCGCCGGCATGACGGTTGCTTTGCTTGGCGCGGCGCCGGTCTCGCCAGCGACACTCGAGCGGACGCTCGCCCCGGCGCTTTCGACAACCGCTCGTCTCGAGGCGCTCGATGTCGAGCCGCTGAGCATCGAAACTGCGGACGGAAAGGTGCACCAGTTTCACGTATCGGTGGCACGCACCAGCATGGAGAAGCGCGAAGGTCTCATGTTCGTGGAATCACTGGCATCGGATCGTGGCATGCTGTTCCTTTACCGGCCGCCGCGAACGGTTTCCATGTGGATGAAAAACACGCCGCTGTCGCTCGACATGTTGTTCGTGCGCGAGGATGGCTATATCGAGAACATCGCCGCTGCAACCGAGCCTCTGTCCGAGCGTCACTACTCGTCGGAGGCGCCGGTCGGCGGCGTGATAGAGCTCAATGCCGGCACGGCGGAGGCGCTGGGCATCCAACCAGGCAATCGGGTCATGCATCCCTGGTTTGCGCGATCATAGGTACGAAGCTTTTCTTTCAAACTGGCATGATTGTGCCTGCGTCGAAGTCTGATGGAGACTGGCCTATACTTTTGCTGCGCCATGCCTCTTCGCACCGCACACTTCGGAGGTGCCTTCATGATTCCAGCGATCTGCAGAATTTTCGTCCTCACGAGCCTGCTTGCGCTTGCTGCATGCGACGGCGACGAATTGCGCGAACAGCCGGAGCCGACAACACCGGCTGCGGATACTTCCACACCGGATCAGCCGATCGCGCGACGCGCGACGGCGGAAGAGTGCGAGCTCACGATGGGCTGGGATCCGTGGGAGCCGTACCAGTACCGTGACGTGGGCGGCGAGGTCCATGGCCTGGATGTCGAGATCGTCAGCGCTATCGCAGAAATGAGCGACTGCGAGCTGAGCTTCGTGTCGAGCGATTGGGCGACGCTGCTGGAACGACTGCGCACCGGCGACGTGGATATCCTCACCGGCGCGACGAGGAACAAGCAGCGCGAACAGTTCGCTTATTTCACCGATCCCTATCGCGACGAGTCATTCCGCTTGTACGTGCGCGCGGGCGAGCAGAACGAATATTCGTCGACAAACCTGGAGGATTTGCTCGAAAAAGGGCTTCGGCTCGGTGTTACGCAGGAATACCTTTACGGCGGCACCGTGAGCGCGCTCGAGCAGAATCCGGAATACTCCGGTCAGTTCCTGCCGGCGAGCGTGGGGGAAGTGAATTACTCCCGGTTGTTGAACGAGGAGATAGACGGGTTCCTGGAGGACCCTTATGTGGCGGCTGCCGTCATGCGCACGAAAGGGCTGACCGATGACATCGAAGCGCATCCGTTCGCCATCGAGACGGATCCCGTGAGCCTTATGATCAGCAGGGAATCTGTGTCACCCGGGATTGCCCAGCGCCTGAATGACAGTCTCATCGAGCTCAAGTCGCAGGATGATTATCAGGACATTTTGAACAAGTACCTCGAGGGGGGATAGCAGGAAGCGATTCAGCTTGCTGTGGCCGGTTAAAACCGGCGCTGCGAAGGATCCAAATCATTCGGCCGATACGGCTGCGTTTACGCACTTGACGACATAGCGCAGATCGCTGCCGTAGAGATTGGGCTCGTCCGGCTCGAATGCGCGGCGCTCCACGACTTCGTAGGCGTGGGTGCAGAATTTGCGCTGCTCCATCCAGTCGTCCAGCCAGTCCATGCGGATCGCCTCGGCCGCTGCGTTGCCGTCCGGGTACTTCGGGTCGATTTTCGCTTCGTACAGCCAGGCGCCGGGGTCGGCCGGCGACACGCCGATTCTGCTCAGGCGGTGACGATCGAAATCGCGCTCGCCGACGCCGGCGCAGCCGGCGAGCACCGCGATCAGCGCAGCCGCGGTCACTTGATTCTGCAAATTTCATTCCCCGCGGCGCATCCGGGCGCGTGAACTCATGCCAATATAGGCAGGATTATGTAGAATGCCAAGCGAACCGGCGATCGGAAAGGCTCCGGTAATCATCATATAGGGAGTAATGCCATGCAAAGTTTTGCGCGCGCGGCGATCCTCGTGATCGCCGGATTGTCTGCAACCGGGCTCACGGAGGCCAAAGAGCAGGAGGGCCAGAACTACGTCGTGCCGATGGCGACCGGCGTCTCCCCCGACGATGACTTTTTCCTCGACGACGAATTCGGCTTTCATCTCGGTGTCGGGCGTGCGGTCAGTGACGCATGGAACGTCGAACTGAACATCACCGGATCCGATCACGACGGATTTCCGGACGCGGATTATCTCGGTTTTGGCGTCGATGCGTTGCGCGTGTGGTATCGCGACCGCCGGATTTCTCCGTTCCTGCTGCTCGGCGCCGGCCACCTCGAGCTCGATTTTGATACTACAGACGATGACCAGCAGAGCCTCATGGGGAGCGTGGGCGCCGGCTTTTTGACCGACCTCGGCCCCCTCGCGCTGCGCACCGAGCTGCGGCTGCGCGGCCTTTTCGGCAACGGCAACGATGTGATTGCCGGTATCGGCCTGCACATCCCGTTCGGCGCCGAGGCCGCGCCGTCGGACAGCGACGGCGACGGCGTGCCCGACGAGCGCGACCGCTGCCCGGATACGCCGGCCGGCACACCGGTCGACGATCGCGGCTGCGAGCGCGACAGTGACGGCGACGGCGTGCCCGACAGCCGCGACAAGTGCCCGGATTCCGAGCGCGGCGCGGAAGTCAACGACGAGGGTTGCGAGGACGAAGCAGACAGCGACGGCGACGGCGTACCCGACAGCCGCGACCGTTGTCCCGACACCCCGGCCGGGGCCGAAGTGAGCGACGACGGCTGCGAGCTCGACAGCGACGGCGACGGTGTGGTGGACAGCCAGGACGAATGCCCGGACACGCCGTCCGGTGTGCGCGTAGACGCCAATGGCTGCGAGCTGACCGCTGAAATTCGCCTGCGCGACGTGCACTTCGCGTTCGATTCGGCAGAAATTCTCCCCGGCGCCGAACGCGTGCTCGAGAACGCCGTTAAAACGCTGCGCAGGTATCCCGATCTCGAAGTCGAAATCGCCGGCCACACCGACAACGCCGGCGCGGAGGAGTACAATCTGGATCTCTCGCAGCGGCGCGCAGAATCGGTGCGCCAGTACCTCGTGGACAACGACGTGGACGACGGGAATCTGACGGCAAGAGGCTACGGGGAGTCGAAACCTATCGAGGACAATGACACCGAAGAGGGCCGCGAGGAGAACCGCCGCGTGGTGTTGCGTATCCTGAATGCGGAAGAGCTGAACATCGAAGTCGAACAAGTGGAGTGATCCATCAGGACATAGCTCAAAGAGCCCCGGCCGGTGTTCCTGCCGGGGCTTTTTGATGAGCGACGGAACGAAAAAGGGGACATTCCTGATTTTCGGCAAAAAAATCAGGAATGTCCCCTTTTTCCTGCTGTTAGCCAGCGCGCTCGTCCGGCCTGCCGCCGCCGAATCCATTGCATTCGTCGGCGTCAAACTCATTCCGATGGACGCCGAGCGCGTACTCGAGGACCAGACCGTCATCGTCCGTGATCGCCGTATCGAGCGGATCGGGCATCGCGGCGATATCGAGGTCGGGGACCATCTGCAGACGGTTGCGGGCGAAGGTCATTACCTGATGCCGGGCCTGTCCGAAATGCACGCCCATGTCCCCGCCGGCGACCGCGCGTACCTCGAGCGGGTGCTGTTTCTGTACGTCGCGAACGGCATTACGACGGTGCGGGGCATGCTGGGCGAGCCGTCGCACCTCGACCTGCGCCGCGCGATCGCCGACGGTCGCATCGTCGGACCGCGCCTTTACACCTCCGGACCTTCGTTTAATGCTCAGTCGGTCGACGACCCGGATGCGGCCGTTGCAATGGCGCGCGACCAGGAACGGGCCGGTTATGATTTCCTCAAGATCCACCCGGGCTTGACTCGAGCGGAGTTCGAGGCCCTGGCAAGCGTCGCGAACGAGCTTCATATGCCGTTTGCCGGCCATGTCTCCACATCGGTCGGGCTCCAGGGAGCGCTCGCGGCCGGCCAGGCGAGCATCGATCACCTCGACAGCTACATGCAGGCGCTCGTCCCCGGCAATGCAACCGTCCAGATGGATGCGGGCTTCTTCGGCTTCGAGCTGGCGGGCGATGCTGCCGAAGCGCGCATCGCCGCGGTGGCGCGACAGACTGCCGCGGCCGATGTCTGGAACGTGCCGACACAGACGCTCATCGAGAATCTCGTTCTGCCGGTGGACGCCGAGGAAATGCGCCGGCGCCCGGAGCTGCGCTACATGCCGCCGGACACGGTCGACCAGTGGGCCGCAGCCAAACGCCAGTTTCTCGCCGACCCGGGCTACGATTCCGAGCAAGCGCGCCGTTACGTGGAGCTGCGGCGGGTGCTGATTCTCGCGCTGCACGAGGCGGGGGCGGGCATCCTGCTCGGCTCCGATGCGCCGCAGGTCTTCAACGTGCCCGGATTCTCCGCGCATCGCGAGCTCGGCCTGCTGGTCGCCGCCGGACTGACGCCATACGAGGCGCTGCGGGCCGGAACCGCGGCACCGGCGCGTTTTTTCGGGGCGGCCGACACTTTCGGCATCATCGCCGAGGGTCTCGAGGCGGACCTGGTGCTGCTCGAGGCCAATCCGCTGGAGGACATTGCGAACGCCTCGCGTATCGCCGGTGTCATGCTGCGCGGGCGCTGGCTGCCACGCGAAGCGATCGACGCGCGGCTCCGGGAACTCGATTTCGCCGGTAACTGAAGAGGTGCACCCATCGGCCACAGAACCCGCACATCGTCGCGGACCGGGCCGCTATTCTTCTCCCCTCCCGTCTGCGGAGGTGGCAGGAGGAGGGGGCATTTTCAGCGCCTCGGCCAACGGCTCGAGCTCGCGCGCGTAATGGCGGTGCCGCCCGACGGAGGACCGGTACAGCGACCGCCGAACCTGCGCCTGGCTGGCCGTGTTCACGACGCGTACGAGCTCATGGAAGCGCAGGCAGCGCGAATCCCATTCGAGCCCGACAAACTCGAGCATCCGCCGGCTTTCACCCTCGAGATTGTCGATCAGCTTTTCGTAATCGATCTCGAGCATCGGCAATGCGAGGACTTCCCGCCAGTGATTCATGAGGTGCCGATAAGCGCGATAGTAGATGGCGATGTTTCCGAGATCGCTGGCGAACGCGAGCTCGGACCCGCTGAAACCGTGCAGGAAGCACGAGAGTCCGGTATCGAGCGGGTTGCGCCGGCAGTGAATGACCCGCGCGCCGGGGAGGATTCGGTCGATGAGGCCCAGGTGCCGGAAGTTCGAGGGCATTTTATCGGTTATCCGCCGCGCTCCCGCAGCGTCGGGGGTGCCCGCCAGGTAGCGCTCCGCGAAAAGATCGAGGTCGGCGACCTCGAGGTCGGCGGCGATGTCGAGATAAGCAGCGTAATCGCCCCTCCCTTTAACCCCTCCCCGGTGGGGAGGCGTTGTGGACTGCGCGCGTTGCGCGAGTTCCTCGACCAGCCACAGGATATCGTTGCGCTCGCCGGCGCCATACACCGCCGGATGGGCAGCGAGAATCTGCTCGACCAGCGTCGTGCCGGAACGCGGCATGCCGACGATGAACACCGGGCGATCGGAGCGCACGGAGCTGCGAGGCAGTCGCGCCATCGCGGCCCGATCGTAGCAGCGCATGGATTGCGCGACAAAGTCGCGGCATCCCGCTGCATCGAACGCCGGCGGCTCGAGAGCGTTGGCGCGACCAGCCTCGGCAAAGGCCTCGGCATAGCGGCCTTCGGCATCGAGCACTCCCGCCAGAGCGAACCTGGTGTGTTGTTCTGCTCGGCGATGCAAGCCAGGCGCCTCGAGCAGCGCCTGGAGCCGCTGGATGGCTTGCCGGGATTGGCCGGCGTGCCTGAGCAGTCGCGCGTGGGCGAGCTTCAGCTCCGGTCCTGCGGCCGCTTGATCCGCCAGCCGCGCGGTCAGCTCCAGGCCTTGCTCGTAGCGGCCCTCGAGATCGAGCAGGACCGCGAGGCCGGTCAGTGCGCGCTCGTGCATCGCATTGCGCTCCAGCGCGGCCGCATAAGCGGCAGCCGCGGATGTCAGCTTGCCGGCAGCCTGCAGCACGGAGCCCAGG
>JACDCP010000221.1 GCA_013817465.1 Gammaproteobacteria bacterium
CTTTCGATGCGCGGATCCACGAGGTCCGGCGCATGGCCGGTCAGTGCCAGGTGGCCGAACAGTTCCGCGCACTGCTCACCGACAGCGAGATCAAGCGCAGCCACGCGCATTGCGACCGCGTGCAGGATCCCTATTCGGTGCGCTGCATGCCGCAGGTATACGGTGCGGTGTGGGACACGCTGGCGCACGCCGCCGACGTGCTCGCGCGCGAGCTCAACAGCGTGTCCGACAATCCGCTGATCTTCGGCGACGATATTCTCTCCGGCGGCAACTTTCACGCCGAGCCGCTCGGCTTCGTCAGCGATTTCATGAGCATCGCCGTCGCGGAGCTCGCGAGCATGTCGGAACGGCGCACGGATCTGCTGGAGCGGCGCGTAAACCCGAACCTGAAGATGTTCCTGACCAGCGAGCCCGGGTTGGAATCCGGCTTCATGATCGCGCACGTCGCGACGGCGGCTCTCGCATCGGAAAACAAGACGCTCGCACACCCCGCCTCGATCGACAGCATCCCGACCTCCGCCGGCCAGGAAGACCACGTCTCCATGGCGCCGTGGGCGGGCTTGAAGCTGCTCACCATCTGCGTGAATACGAGCTATGTGCTGGCGATCGAGCTGCTCGCCGCCGCTCACGCGATCGACGATCAGCGTCCGTTGCGCACCACGCCTGAACTGCAGAAGCTGCACGCGTTCATCCGTGAGCGCGTGCCCTTCGCGGCGCACGATCATCGCATGGACGGCGAAATCGCCCTGCTCGCCGAATGTTTGCGCAAAGACGAGCTGGCCGCTCTCCTCCCGGGTCGCGAGCTGCCGCGCGACACGGTGGCGAATTGCTGAGCCTGCAGACCATTGCCGCAGCCACCGGGCTGCTCGGCCTCATGTTCGTGTTTCTGGCGCTCGCCAGGTTGTGGCGACGGCGGCCGCTCGCTGCGACAGGGCATTGTCTGCTTGGGCTCGTGCTGCTCGCGGTCGCGGCCGCCCTTATCACAGTCTCATGGAATCTTTATACGTACGCACGTTTGACGCACGAGCAGCCGGCCGCGGAGCTCAGCTTCACGCTGCTCGAACCCGGCCGCTATCACGCGCGCGTGGTTTTCTTCGAAGACCGGCCGCCGCTCACAGTCGAGCTGAGCGGCAACGAATGGCAGGTCGACGCGCGCGTCATCAAATGGCACGGAATTGCGAGTCTGCTCGGCCTGGACACCCTGTATCGACTCGACCGCTTGAGCGGGCGCTACATCGATATCCAGGACGAGCGCAGTCGCCCGCGGACCGTTTATGCACTATCGGAAGATCCCGGTCTCGATCTGTGGGCGCTGTCGCGACGGTACGAACATTGGCTGCCCTGGGTCGATGCACGCTACGGCAGCGCAGCGTTCCTGCCGATGGCCGATGGCGCGCGTTTTACCCTGAGCGTCAGCCAGTCCGGCCTGGTGGCCCGCCCCGCCAACGATGTCGCCCGCCGGATCATGCGGCGCTGGCAGTAAGTTACTGCGCCGTGCACAGTCCCGGAGCCGAACGGGCACCGGCTCCCGTACGCCTTGCTGTTGCCGACATCTACTGCTCGACGCGGACAGTCAATTGACTGGAAGCTTTCGGTAATGCTAGCATTACCGCATTACGAATAGCGAATTATCATGTCGACCGCCACCAGCAAACTGACCCGCAAATACCAGGCGACGATTCCGGCGCCCGTGCGCGCGACATTGAAGCTCGAAGCCGGTGATGCCATCGCTTTCGACGTGGACGGCGACGAAGTGCGTCTGCGGAAAGCGCGCCCGTTCGATCTCGCCTTTACTCGCGCATTGGAGCAAACGCTCGAAGAGTGGAGCTCGAAAGCGGACGAGAAAGCTTATCGCGACCTATAGCGCCTTTGACGTGGTCATCGTGCCGTTTCCATTCACTGACCGTACGGCGACCAAACGACGGCCGGCGCTGGTACTGTCCGATGCCGCTGCCTTCAATGACCGGGCAGCTCACTCCGTATTGGCAATGATCACGAGCGCCGCTCATTCAGCCTGGCCGCTGGACACGGCGATCGCCGATCTGAATGCCGCCGGGTTACCATCCTCCTCGGTGGTACGCATGAAGGTCTTCACGCTCGATCATCGGTTGATACTTCGCAAATCGGGATCCCTGGCGACGATAGATCGCAAGGCAGTCAGCCGCGCTTTGAATGCTCTGTTGAAGCGAAAAGCAGCCTGAACAGCAGCCACCGTGGAACGGGCACCGACACTCAACGGAAAGGTACCGGATTTGCGTTCAACACCGGCCAGTCCGCCACGGCATCCGAACCGTCGCGCATGCCTTAGGTCTCAGGGAAAATGGGGACATTCCTGATTTTCCGGACATTGTTACCGGGCTGAATTGTCATTCCCCAGAAAATCAGGAATGTCCCCATTTTCTTGGCGCAGGGCCGGTTCAGCCGGCTATGAGATCATCGGCATATCGAGCCCACGCTCTTTCGCCACTTCGATCGCGCGCTCGTAACCCGCGTCCGCGTGGCGCATGACGCCGGTGCCGGGATCGTTGATGAGCACGCGCTCCAGCGCCGCGGCTGCACGCTCGCTGCCGTCGGCGACGACGACCACGCCGGCATGCAGTGAGTAGCCCATGCCCACGCCGCCACCGTGATGAAAGCTCACCCATGAGGCGCCGCTCGCCGTATTGAGCAGCGCATTCAACACGGGCCAGTCCGCCACCGCATCCGAGCCGTCGCGCATGCCTTCGGTCTCGCGATTCGGCGAGGCGACCGAGCCCGCATCGAGATGATCGCGGCCGATGACGATCGGCGCCTTGAGCTCACCGCTTCTCACCATCTCGTTGAACGCAAGCCCGAGACGGTGACGCTCCTTATAACCCAGCCAGCAGATGCGGCAAGGCAGCCCCTGGAAGCGGATACGGCGACGCGCGTTATCCAGCCAGTCGTGCAGGCCTTGCTTGTCGGGGAACAGCTCCTTTGCCTTCGCATCCGTGCGATAGATGTCTTCCGGATCGCCCGACAGCGCCGCCCAGCGGAACGGTCCGATGCCTTCGCAGAACAGCGGGCGGATGTAGAGCGGCACGAAGCCCTTGAAGTCGAACGCGTTATCGACACCGGCATCCTGCGCCATTGCGCGGATGTTGTTGCCGTAATCGAAGGTCGGTATGCCGCGCCCATGGAAGGCGAGCATTGCTCGAACCTGGACCGCCATCGATGCCTTGGCGCGACGGATATATTCATCCGGATCGTCTGCGCGCAGCCGGGCTGCCTCCTCGAGCGAGAGCCGCGCGGGAATGTAGCCGTTCAGCGGATCGTGGGCGGAAGTCTGGTCGGTGACGAGATCCGGCAGGAATCCGCCTTGCCCGATGACTGGAAAGATATCGGCCGCGTTACCGAGCAGCCCCACGGAAACGGGCTCACGGCGTTCGAGGCTCGCGCGGACTATGGCGAAAGCCTCGTCCAGCGACCCGGCCCTGCGATCGAGATAGCCGGTCTCGAGTCGCTTCTCGATGCGCGCCGGATCGACCTCGACCGCAAGACAGGAAAGCCCGGCTATCACGGCCGCGAGCGGCTGCGCGCCCCCCATGCCGCCGAGGCCGCCCGTGAGCAGCCAGCGCCCCGCAGCCTCGCCCCCGTAATGCCGGCGTACGGCTTCGGCGAAGGTCTCGTAGGTGCCCTGGACGATGCCCTGCGAGCCGATATAAATCCACGAACCGGCCGTCATCTGGCCGAACATCATGAGGCCCTTGCGATCGAGCTCAAAAAAATGTTCCCAGTTTGCCCATTTGCCGACCAGATTCGAATTCGCAATCAGGACGCGAGGCGCAGCGGGATGCGTTTTGAACACGCCGACCGGCTTGCCCGACTGGACGAGCAGCGTTTCGTCGTTGTCGAGCCGTTCGAGCGTGGCGACGATGGCATCGAAGCATTCCCAGTCGCGCGCGGCACGTCCGATACCGCCGTAGACGACCAGCTCGCGCGGATTTTCCGCCACGGCCGGATCGAGATTGTTCAGGAGCATGCGCAGCGCGGCTTCCTGCTGCCAGCCCTTGCAGCGCAGCTCCGTTCCGGTCGGCGCGTGCAACTCGACATCTCGATAGCGGGTTGCCGTAAAAAATGGGGACATTCCTGATTTTCCGGACATAGTTATCAGGCTGAATTGTCATTCCTCAGAAAATCAGGAATGTCCCCATTTTCGGTCAGCCCAGGGCCACGCGCGCATTGCGGAACATGCGCATCCACGGTCCCTCCTCGGGCCAGTCCTCGGGATGCCAGGAATTCTGCACGGTGCGATGAACGCGTTCCGGATGCGGCATAGTGACGGTCACCCGGCCGTCGGGCGTGGTCAGGCCGGTGATGCCGCCGGGCGAACCATTCGGATTGGCCGGGTGGATATCGCTGACGGCGCCGAGATTGTCCACGTAGCGCAGCGCGATCTGCCGGCTCGCCTGGCAGGCGGCAAGGCTCGCCGGGCTCGCGAACTCCGCGCGCCCCTCGCCATGCGAAGTCGCCACGGGCAGAATCGATCCTTCCATGCCAGCGAAGAACGGTGACGCGGAAGGCAACACCTTAACGAGGCTCAGGCGCGCTTCGAACTGTTCCGAGCGGTTGCGCACGAAACGGGGCCAGCTTTCCGCGCCGGGGATGAGCTCGCGCAAGGCCGCTAGCATCTGACAGCCGTTGCAGACGCCCAGCGTAAGGCTGTCCGGCCGGGCAAAGAAGGATGCGAATGCGTCGCGGGTACGACTGTTGTACAGAATCGACTTCGCCCAGCCCTGGCCCGCCCCGAGCACGTCACCGTAGGAAAAGCCGCCGCAGGCCGCGATGGCGGCGAATTCTGCGAGTCGCACGCGGCCTTCGAGGATATCGGTCATGTGCACGTCGCGTGCCTCGAATCCCGCGCGCATGAATGCCGCCGCCATTTCCACCTGCCCGTTGACGCCTTGTTCGCGCAGGATGGCGATCACCGGGCGTGCACCTCGCGCAATGTACGGAGCGGCTACATCGTCGTCCAGCGCAAAGCTGAGCTTGACGGACAAGCCCGGATCCTGTTCGAGCAGACGGTCGTACTCCTCCCGCGCACAATCCGGGTTGTCGCGCAGGGCCTGCAGGCGATAGCTCGTCTCCGCCCAGACGCGCTGCAGCTCCCGCCGGTTGCCGCGCAGCACGCTTTCCCCAGCGACGCGAATTTCCACTGCTTCGCCAACGCACGGCGCGCCGATCACATGGCTCATTGGTTCGAGCCCCTGCCCGGCGAGGCACGTGAGCACGCGCTGAAGC
>JACDCP010000222.1 GCA_013817465.1 Gammaproteobacteria bacterium
TCGCGCAGGATAGCCTGATATCCGCCAAACGCCCCGTCCTCTTCGCCCAGTCGATGCCCGCGCTTTCTGAGCCCTTCGCGTGTCGCCTCGCTGAAGCCCGATTCGAGATGCACGGTGCCCCCATCGATCATCTCCTCGCCGGTCGGCTCGCTCGAGCCGTCGTGGCGGATGCGCGGCGCATCGCCCGCTTCCTGCAGGTTGAGCCCGAAATCGATGAGGTTGACGAGGATTTGCGCGTGCCCCTGCGGCTGCATGCCGCCGCCCATGACGCCGAAGCTTAAGAGAGGCTTGCGATCGCGCGTCACGAATGCGGGAATGATGGTATGGAACGGGCGCTTGCCGGGCGCGTATGCGTTCGCGTGCCCGGGATCGAGGCTGAACAGCTCACCGCGATTCTGCAGGATGAAGCCGAGCTTGTCCGGGGTCATGCCCGAGCCCATGCCGCTGTAGTTGCTCTGGATCAGGGAGACCATCATACCGTTCGCGTCGGCGACGCTGAGATAGATGGTGTCTCCGGCCTGCAATTGAGCGTCGCCCGCCGGCAGCTCGAGCGCCGCTTTGTCCGGATCGATGAGCTTGCGCCGCTCGTCCGCGTAGCGCTTCGAGATCAGATAGTCGACGGGCACGTCGATGAAGGCCGGGTCGGCGTAAAACTTCGCCCGGTCCTCGAACGCGAGCTTCTTCGCCTCGACGAAGGCATGGACGTATTCAGCGCTGTCCAGGCCCATGGACGCGATATCCCAGGCTTCGAGAATACTGAGGATTTGCAGCGCCGCGATGCCCTGCCCGTTCGGCGGCAACTCCCAGACGGTGTAGCCCCGATAATCAACGGAAACCGGCTCCACCCATTCCGATTCGTGCTCGGACAGATCGTCGTAAGACAGAAATCCGCCCTGCTCTTTCATGTAGGCGGCGATGCGGCGCGCGATATCACCTGCATAAAACGCCTCGCGGCCGCCCTTCGCGATCTGCTCGTAGGTATCGGCCAGCCGTGGGTTCCTGAAGACCTCGCCCTTGCGCGGCGCGCGGCCGCCGGGCAGGAAGATCTCCGCGTAACCGGGATAATCCTCGAGCACTTCGGCGTTCAGCGCCCAGTAATACGCGATGACCTCCGAGACCGGGAAACCCTCGCGCGCATAGCGGATGGCCGGCGCGAGATTCTGCGACATCGACAGGCGCCCGAACTGCTCGTGCAGCTCGTACCAGCCGTCGACCGCGCCCGGCACGCTGACCGGCAGCGGCCCGCGCTCCGGAATGCGATCGAGGCCCTGTTCCCGGAAATACTCGAGCGTCAGAGACTGTGGCGAGCCGCCGCTGGCATTCAGGCCCGCCAGCGACTCCGCTTCCGGATCCCAGACGATAGCGAACAGGTCGCCGCCGATACCGCAGCCGGTCGGCTCCATGAGGCCGAGCGCGGCGTTGGCGGCGATCGCGGCATCCACGGCGCTGCCGCCCTGTTTGAGGATATCAAGGGCAATCTGCGTCGCGAGCGGCTGGCTCGTCGCCGCCATGCCGTGCTGTGCGATGACCTCGGAGCGCGTGACGAAAGGTGCGCCCGTCGGGCGGTCCACGCCCAGGGCCTCAGACGTCACGGCGAGCAGGCAGAGAGAGGACCAGATCCAATGTTGCAGTGTCACGATAGGATGTCTAAAGGGTGAGGACTAAGCCCGGCTTCGTGCTTAATCATGCCCGACAATCGACTCGCTGTTAACCGGTCGCGCGGCAGCCCGCTTGACGACGCCCCACCGCGCGAGCTTGACGGCGCGCGGAATAGAGGCGTTTGCGGGGCTCGTCGACGGCAATATCTCGTAGCTCAGGCCGGCCTGTGGTGGCTCGAGCGTTGGCAGCACGAGGCGGCGGAACAGCTCAGCCGCTTTGGTTCCATTGAAGAACACCGAGTGAATGACCGGACACAGGGCGAAGAGCGCTGCGAAATCGTTCGGTTCGACAGAGCCTCGCTCGATGCTCGAATCCAGACTTCCGGGGCGCCTGCAGCGGTGCGCGACGTCCCATAGGGCCACGCGTCCGTCACGCAGCCGCGCGAGCCGTTCAGCGTAAACCAGAGCCGGCCCCGCACCGAAGAAACGGCCCATGAAGCCCCAGAAAAGATTCTGCGGGTGCCCGTAATACTGCTGCCGGCGCAGCGACTCGGCGCCCGGCATCGAGCCCAGGATCAACACGCGCGCATCGGGCGCGGCCGAGAAGGCGAAGCTCCGGACCTCGGCCGAGCTCAGACCGCGCAATGCGCCTCGCCGCGCTTTTCGAGATATTGCTGGTGATACTCCTCGGCCCGGTAGAACGCAGAGGCCGGCAGAATTTCCGTTACGATCTCGCGCTTGTAGCGTCCCGAATCGGCGAGCGCATGCTTCGACTCCTGCGCGGCCTGCTCCTGCTCGGGACTGTGATAGAAGATCGCCGAGCGGTACTGCTCGCCGACGTCCGGGCCTTGGGCGTTGCGGGTTGTCGGGTCATGATTGTCCCAGAAGACCTTCAGCAGATCGCGGTAGGTTACCTGCTCGGGATCGAAAGTCACTTCGACCGCCTCGGCATGGCCGGTACGACCGGAACACACGTCTTTATACGTCGGGTTGTCCGAGTGGCCGCCCGTGTAGCCGACCACGGTCGGTCTGACACCGTCAATGCGGCGAAAGGCGGCCTCGACACCCCAGAAGCATCCGGCTGCGAATGTTGCTTTTTCCATGGCGAAAACTCCTATGACGTCAATGCGCGTGACATGCCGACCGGACGTTCGACAGCTCATTATAGTCGCGCGTTTCGCACGCGCCACCATGCAGCGGCGGAATGACGGCTCCATTTGATCAAGGAGAACCGCATCGCTGCAGAGACGCGACATAATCACGCGACTATTTTTGTGGGAATCGCCGAACAGAGTAACGCCTCACAGCCGGTGCCCGATTAAGTCTAATGGCTGGTGAGGGGGATCGATGCAACGGAATTTTTCCGCTCGCACAGAGCTTCTTGCTGCACTGGATTTCGCTCAGGCGGAACGAGGCCGGCCTCACCGTTTGCTCGTTCGGAGTGCAGCTCTTTTCGTTGCATTGCTCATCTTTTCGACTTCCGCATACCCGGCACTTGTCGGCAGTGTGGCCGGCGAATTGTCCGTCGATCCTTCGGGCACTGCAAACTATCGCGTGCCCATTGCCGTGCCGCCCGGCGTCGCGGGCATGCAGCCCGATCTTGCATTTCTCTACAGCAGCCGTGCGGGCAACGGCCTGCTCGGCGTCGGCTGATCTTTGTCCGGCCTTTCTGCCGTCTCGCGCTGCGCAGCGACTGTCGTTCAGGACGGATTTGCCGATGGCGGTTCCGGCGGAGGCGGCGGCTTGGGAGGTGCGTTTCTGAGCGGGATGTTAGTGGCTATCCGCTCAAGATTGCGCCGAAAGAATTGAGGGATGATCCATCCCGGATCCCAATTGCTGAGGGAGCGGATCCCGTCGTAATAGTGCGAACGTCAACAAATGCCGGTCGCGCATTACGCCTCTGAGTGCATGGCTGGCCGAATGAATTCGGCCTACAGATCACGCGCCGGCAGCGGTCTCTGGCGGGTCGACGAGCTGTACGAGCGCCATCGGCGCGGCATCGCCGTCGCGGAAGCCCGTCTTCAGGATGCGCAGATAGCCGCCCGGGCGCGCCTTGAAGCGCGGGCCGAGCTCGTTGAAGAGCTTGCCGACGACCTCCTTGTCGCGCAGGCGGTCGAATGCCAGGCGGCGGCGCGCCACGCCGTCTTCCTTGGCGAGCGTGATCAGCGGCTCGACGACGCGGCGCAATTCCTTCGCCTTCGGCAGCGTGGTACGGATGGTCTCGTGGCGCAGAAGCGAAGCCGCCATGTTGCGATACATCGCCTTGCGGTGAGCGCTGTTGCGGCCGAGCTGGCGGCCTGCTTTGCGGTGGTGCATGGTTCGGTCTTCCGTTCTGTGCCTGCCCGGTCGGTCAGGCCGCGGATTCGCGCTCCTCGTCCTGCCGCAGCGAGGCGGGCGGCCAGCCGTCGAGCCGCGTGCCGAGCGCGAGGCCGTGGCTCGCGAGCACTTCCTTGATCTCGGTGAGCGACTTCTTGCCCAGGTTCGGGGTGCGCAGCAGCTCGACCTCCGTGCGCTGCACGAGATCGCCGATATAGTTGATGCTCTCGGCCTTGAGGCAGTTCGCCGACCGCACAGTCAATTCGAGCTCGTCGACCGGACGCAGCAGGATCGGATCCACCTGGCTTTCGGCATAGCCGCCGGCTGCCTCGTCCTGCCCCTGCAGGTCGATGAACACCGATAGCTGATCTTTGAGGATCGCGCCGGCGCGGCGGATGGCCTCTTCGGGGTCGATCGTGCCGTTCGTCTCGATGTCGATAATGAGCTTGTCGAGGTTGGTGCGCTGCTCGACGCGCGCGCTCTCGACCGTATAGGTCACGCGGCGGATCGGGCTGAACGATGCGTCGAGCTGCAGGCGGCCGATCGGCCCGCTCTGCTCCTCAAAGGTCGCCGTCTGCACCGCCGGGCGATAGCCGCGGCCGCGCTCGATTTTGAGAATCATGTTGAGCTCGCCAGCCTTGGTCAGGTTGGCGATGACGAGCTGCGGGTTGATGACCTCGACGTCGTGATCGATTGTGATGTCGCCCGCAGTCACCGGGCCGGGCCCCTTCTTCGACAGCCTGAGTTCCGCCTTGTCGCGGTTATGCAGGCGAATCGACACCTCTTTCAGGTTCAGCAGGATGTCGACGACGTCTTCCTGCACGCCCTCGATGCTGGTGTACTCGTGCAACACGCCGTCGATCTCCGCCTCGACGATCGCCGAGCCCGGCATGGACGAGAGCAGAATGCGCCGCAGAGCATTGCCGAGCGTGTGGCCGAAGCCGCGCTCGAATGGCTCGATGACAATCCGCGCGTGCTGGTCGTTGACCGGCTGGACCTTGACGACCCGCGGCTTCAGAAATTCGCTTACCGGTTCCGGCATGAAATAGTTCCTCGCGATGATTTGCCAGTTACTTCGAATAGAGCTCGACGACCAGGTTCTCGTTGATGTCCGGCAGAATGTCGACTCTCTCGGGAATGGATTTGAATGCACCGCTCATCTTTTTCTCGTCGACCTCGACCCAGTCGGGGAAGCCGACCTGAGCGGCGATCTCGAGCGCCGCCTGCACGCGCATCTGCTTGCGCGCGCGCTCGCGGACGTTGATCGTGCTGCCGGGCTTGACCTGGAAGGACGGAATATTGACCGTCGAGCCGTCGACCTCGATGCCTTTGTGACTGACG
>JACDCP010000223.1 GCA_013817465.1 Gammaproteobacteria bacterium
CGGCGAGTTCGATCGGGCAAAGCAGGCGGCCGCGAGCGAAATCTTCAGTCTCGCGGCCGACGTCGAGGCCGGGTGGTACGAGCTTGCCGGCGCCGAGCAGATTGCGACCATGCGCCGGGCAGTGGTCAAGGCGACGACGGCCGCCGCCGAGCTGGCTGAGCGTTTCTTCGAGGCGGGCAATATCACTCATCTCGAGCTCGCGCTGGAGCGGGCCGCGGCGAGCGAAGCCCGGCTCGAATCCCTCGAAGCGCGGGCCGCCGTTATACAGCAACGCACTCGACTGAATCGCCTGCTGGGCTTAAGCGGCGGCGCCTCCTATGAGATCGTGAGCGGACTGCCCGAGCCGCCGGCGGAGGAAGAGGGTCTCGACACACTTATGGAGCTCAGCCTCGCCTCTCGGCTCGACCTCGCCGCGCAGCGCCGCGAAGTCGAGCTGCTCGCCGACAATCTCGGCGTGACACGCCGCTATCGGTGGCTCGGCGCAGTGGGTGACGTCGAGATCGGCGCGGAACGCGAACGGGAAACCGACGGCTCCACCTTGCGCGGTCCGACGCTGGCGCTCGAGCTGCCGGTATTCAACCAGAACGCGGACTCGATAACGCGTGCCGAAGCGGAACTCGCGATCGCGGCGGCGGAGCTGGATGCGCTGCAGATCGAAGTCAGCAACGCCGTGCGGCTCGCCTATGCCGAGGTTGAGACGGCCCGTGCGCGTCTTCGGGAACACGCCGAAGCCCTGGTACCGCTGCGCGAGGAGATCGTTGCGCGCACGCAGGAGCAGGTGAACTTCATGCTGCTCGGTGTGTTCGAGCTGTTGCGCGTGCAGCGGGAGGAGTACGACGCCTACCAGAGCTATCTGGAGGCGGCGCGCGACTACTGGCTGGCCCGCGTCGAGCTGGAACGCGCCGTCGGCACGGCGCTGCCCGGCGCTGGGGCTCCCGTTACTGCCATCGATGCCGGCAAACTTACCGGCCCCGCGCCCATGGACATGGAAGGCATGCAGCATAGCGAGCCTGATGCACCGACCGACAAATCAGGACAAATGCAGCACGGCGAACGCGAGACACCGGCGGAAGAATCGGGACAGATGCAGCATCACAAGCACGACGATGGAGACACGGGCACGGAAGAAAACGAGTCGCCCGACCACAGCGAACACGGAGACCAGCCATGATCACGCGACGCAATCTTCTGCAGCTCGCCGGCGCCGGTGCGCTTGCCAGCGGCCTGGCGCCCAGGGCATTTGCGCAAGGCTCGGCTACCACGTCACCGAGCGCCCGCGGTGTCGAGCCCGCGGCGGCGCGCCAGCGCTATGGCTACGTGCCCGTGCACACGCTGAACGGCTGGACGCTGCCCTGGCGCATGAATGACGGTGTCAAGGAGTTTCACCTGGTCGCCGAAGCGTTCGAACACGAGTTCGCGCCCGGCTCGAAGGCGAAATGCTGGGGTTACAACGGCTCGACACCCGGCCCGACCATCGAGGCGGTCGAAGGCGATCGCGTGCGGATCTTCGTGACCAACCGGCTCCCGGAGCACACCACCATTCACTGGCACGGCATCCTCGTGCCGTCCGGCATGGACGGCGTCGGCGGGCTCACGCAGCCGCACATCGGGCCCGGCGAGACGTTCGTCTACGAATTCACGCTCAATCAGCATGGCACGCACATGTACCACCCGCACGCCGACGAAATGGTGCAGATGGCCGTCGGCATGATGGGCATGTTCATCATTCACCCGCGCGGCGGCGAAGAAGTGCCGATCGACCGCGACTACTGCTTCCTGCTGCACAACTGGGCGCTGCACCCGGGCACCTGGCGGCCCGATCCGGCGATCATGGTCGAATTCGATCTGTGGACCTTCAACAGCAAAGTGTTCCCCGCCATCGAAAATATGGTCGCGCGAACGGGCGAACGCGTACGTATCCGCATGGCCAACCTGTCGATGTGGAATCACCCCATTCACCTGCACGGTCATACCTACCAGGTGACGGGCTCGGATGGCGGCCGCTGGGCGCGCGCACGCTGGCGGCCGGAGACGACGGAGATCGTCGCAGTCGGCCAGACGCGCGACATCGAGTTTGTCGCCAATCCCGGCGACTGGGCGTTTCACTGTCACATGGCGCACCACACCATGAACGCCATGGGGCACGAGATTCCGAACACGCTCGGGGTCGACCAGAGCGGCATCGAGAAGGAAATCCGCGAGATGCTGCCCGGCTATATGGCCATGGGCCGCTACGGCATGGCGGAGCATCAGGAGCACGTCGAGATGGGCCACATGCAGGGTCCGCCGAACACTCTGCCGATGATGTGGGGCAAGGGCCCGTATGGAAACATCGAAATGGGCGGCATGTTTACCGTGGTCAAGGTACGCGATCAGCTCGCGCGCGCAGACTATAACGATGCGGGGTGGTATCAGCCGCCCGATGGCACCCGGGCGCATCGCGTGAGCGATGATCCCTCATTCGGCCGTCCGATACGGCGCAACGCCTGAAAAAGGAAATACGCATGAAAACCATCAAGTTCGCGCTCGCGGTCATTCTGGTCGTGCTGATCGCTCTGGCCTTTTTTATCTATTCGGGCGTTTACAACGTCGCGGCGGACGAGCCCGACTCCGCGGCGCTGCACTGGTTCGTGGAAACCGTCCGCGATCGCTCGATCGAGAGCCGGATCGAGGACATCGAGGTGCCGCCGCTCGATGAGGCGGAGCTGCTTGCCGCAGGCGCGGAGCACTATGACGCCATGTGCGTCATCTGCCATCTGGCTCCCGGCATGCGCGACACGGAGATCCGCGCCGGACTCAACCCCAGGCCGCCGAATCTCGCCGAGCACGGCGAAGACCATCCGGCGGAGGCGTTCTGGGTCATCAAGAACGGCATCAAGATGACCGGCATGCCCGCCTGGGGCGTCACCCACGACGATGACAGCATCTGGAGCCTCGTCGCTTTCGTGCAGAAGCTGCCGGAAATGTCGCCGGAGGAGTATCGATCGCTAACGGCGCAGGCCGCCGGCGGTCACAGCCACGAATCGGGAGCCGGGGACGGCGCTCGGTCGGAAGCACAGGCACCCGGGGAAGAATCGACCCCGCACGAGCATGCCGGCACTGCCCGGGGAGCCCAGGACGGCGACCATGGCTCAGGCGTCGCTTCGAGCGCGGCTGACTCCGCGCCCGTGCAGACTGTGGCCAGATTCTTTGAAGCGCTGACAACCGGAAATACCGGGCAGGTGCAAACCTTACTGGCGCCGGATGTGCTCATCTTCGAGGGCGGCGGTGTCGAACATTCGCGTGAGGAATACGCGTCACACCACATGCAAAGCGACGCAGCCTTCCTCCGTGGCGCATCGCACCGGCTGATCTCCCGCGCGGAAGGCGCGTCAGGTGAACTCGCCTGGGTAGCGACCGAAGCGCGCATCACGAAATCCGGCGATGACGACATGGACCTCGCGAGCACCGAGACGATGATCCTGCACGAAACAGCCGACGGCTGGCGCATACGGCACATCCATTGGTCGTCGCAGTCGGCCGCATCGCCATAAGAAAGGCATTGGTTGGCATCTTTGTTGCATCCTGATGGGGCACAGGCGGAATCAACGCCATTGTTACGAGGAGTCCGAATCGAATGAACATACATGCAAAGCTCGCGGCGTTGGCCGCAGCGTCGCTGTTCGTCTGGGGTTGCGACGTCGATCAGACGGAAGAGGGAGCACTGCCGGACGTGGACGTCGAAGGCGGCGAGATGCCCGAATACGACGTAGATGCGCCGGATGTCGATGTGGGCACGCGGGAAGAAACCGTCACCGTTCCGGACATCGACGTCGACATGCCCGAGGACGATGACATGGACGACGACATGGACATGGACGATCCCGATAATCCGTAATTCCGAGCGGACATTCTGATGGAACGGGGGCCGGCAAAGGCCCCCTTTCTTTACCCGCCTCGAAGCCTTCGATAATCGGACGACCCTTCGCCACCCCGGGTTGAGCCGCCATCCGCAGCGAGGTCAGCAACACCCCCGGCAGCTCCTGTCGATGTTCGGCGCGGCTGCGCCTCATCACGAGCGTCGGTGGTCGGCGCGCTGCTCGGCCGGACCACGGGCCGAGGCGAGATTATTGGCGGTGTTGATGAGGGCGATGTGCGAGAAGGCCTGCGGGAAGTTGCCGAGCTGGCGTCCGATGCGGGGATCGTATTCCTCCGCCAGCAACCCGAGATCGTTGCGCAGCGCCAGCAGCCGCTCGAACAGGGCGACGGCATCGTCATAGCGGCCGAGCATGACGTAAGCGTCGGCCAGCCAGAAGCTGCAGGCGAGAAACACTCCCTCGTCACCCGGCAGCCCGTCCGGCGTATCCCCGGCGCGGTATCTCAGCACCAGCCCGTCCACCTTGAGCTCCCGCTCGATGGCCTCGACTGTGCTGCGAAAACGCGCATCGTCCGCTGGCAGGAAGCCGACCTGGGCCATCAGCAACAACGACGCATCCAGGGCCGTGCCGCCATAATATTGAACGAAGCTGCGCTTGTCTTCGTCCCAGCCGTTGCGGCAGATATCCGCGTGAATCTGCTCGCGCACTGAACGCCAGCGCTCGACCGGCCCGGAAAGCCCGAAGCTTTCCACCGCCTGAACCGCCCTGTCGAAGGCCACCCAACACATCAACCGCGAATGAGTGAAGTGACGTTGGCCGCCGCGCACCTCCCAGATGCCCTCGTCGGCCTTGTTCCAGTCCTGCTCGAGCTGCTTGAGAATCGTCTGCTGAAGCCGCCAGGCGTGATCGTCGAACTCGAGCTTAAATTTGCGGCCAGCGTGCAGCGCGTCCATCAGCTCGCCCGGCACATCGAGTTGACGCTGACCGAAAGCGGCGTTGCCGATCCGTACGGGCCTGCTCTGTTCATAGCCGGGCAGCCAGGGCAGCTCGAATTCCGTCAGGCGGCGTTCGCCGCCGAGGCCATACATGATCTGTAGCTGCCTCGGATCCCCGGCGACCGCGCGCAGCAGCCACTCCCGCCACGCGATAGCCTCCTGTCGGTAGCCCGACACGAGCAGCGAATAGAGTGTCAAGGTTGCATCTCGAATCCAGCAGTAGCGATAGTCCCAGTTGCGCACGCCGCCCGGATGCTCGGGCAGCGAAGTCGTTGGGGCGGCGACGATCCCTCCGGTGGGGGCGAAGGTGAGGGCTTTGAGCGTAATCAACGAGCGAGTGACCGCCGCGCGCCACGGGTGTTCTTCGGCCCGTTCGAACTGACACCGCCCGACCC
>JACDCP010000224.1 GCA_013817465.1 Gammaproteobacteria bacterium
CCGCAGGCCGTCGCGGGCTTCCGATCTGTTCGCCTTCAAAGCGAATTTCGGCGAATCCGAACTTGCACCGGGCCTGTTGCCGGTGCTCGCGTTCGCGGGCGGCTATGGTGGTATGGTCATCGCTGATAACGCGAAACTGACACTGGCTTGCTGCATCCGCCGGGACATCCAGCAGCAGTGCAGGGCATGCATGCCCGGTACCCGGGCCGGGGAGGCCGTGCAGGCTTATCTGGAGGAGAGCTGCCTCGGCGTGCGGCAGGCGTTGCGCGGCGCGCGGCGCGAAGGCGCGTGGCTGAGCGTCGGGCCGATCCGGCCGGGCATCCGCTCGCCCTGGCGGGGCGAGGGCGCGTTCTCGATCGGCAACGCCGCCGGCGAGGCACATCCGATACTCGGCGAAGGCATCAGCATGGCCATCCAGTCGGCCTGGTTGTTGTGCGAACGCCTGATTGCGCATCGCCAGCAACTGATGGCCGGGCGCGCGCAATCGTTGGTGGGCCGCGATTACGCCCAGAGCTGGCACAAGAGCTTCGCGCCGCGCATCCGCATGGCGGCCGTGCTTGCCCATCTGGCGATGCGGCCTTCGGCAGCGGGCGTATTGTTGCCCCTGCTGCACCGTTGCCCGCGCATCCTCACCACGAGCGCGCGGCTGGGCGGCAAGGTACGGCGGATCATGGAGGCCTGATGACAACGACATTCGACGGCTTGCGCGAGGTCATCGTGCGGGATTACGAGCTGCCGCCGGAGAAGCTTGTGCCGGACACGCTGCTCAAGGACATCGACATCGACTCGCTGGGCGTCATCGAGCTGATCTTCTCGCTCGAGGAGAAGTTCGACATCACCGCCACGGACACGGCGCAGGAGTTCAACACGCTGGGGGATGTTGCGGATTACATCGATCGCCTGATCGCCGAGCGAAAAGCCAGGCCGTCGGCGGGAGCCGGGATGCGCGAATGAAGCGCGTCGCGGTGACCGGTCTGGGTATCGTTTCTCCGTCCGGCAATGATCCCGTCGAGTTCTTCGACAACCTGACAGCCGGCAGATCGGCCATCGGCAGGTTGCCGGAGACGTTGAGCGCACGCCTGTCGACGCGCATCGCAGGCTCCGCATCGTTCGATGCGAGCGCGCATTTTTCCGCACCGAAGCTGCGCATGCTCGACCGCGTCAGCCAGATGGGCCTGATCGCGGCGGCGCAGGCGCTCGAGAGCGCCGGGATCGATCTCACCGATGAAGAACGTTGCCGCACCGGCGTGTTCCTCGGTACCGGCATGGCCGGCGCGACCACGACCGACGAAGGCTATGGCACGCTTTATCGGGACCACTCAGACCGCATCAAGCCATACAGCCTGCTGATGGCGATGAGCAATGCGACCGCGGCATGGATCGGCATCGAACATCGCCTGAGCGGACCTAATCTGACCTTCTCGACCGCTTGCTCGTCCTCCGCGGTCGCGATCGGCGAAGCCTGGTTGAGGATTCGCGGCGGCGATGCGCCGGTCATGCTGGCCGGCGGCGCCGAAGCGCCCCTGGCGCTGGGGACGCTGAAGGCCTGGGAGGCGCTGAAAACCCTGGCGACCGAAGATCGTGACGATCCGTCGGCCTCCTGCAAGCCGTTCGCGAAGAATCGCAGCGGACTCGTGCTCGGCGAAGGCGCCGCTTTCGTCGTGCTGGAAGAGTGGGAACACGCTGCGCGCAGAGGCGCAAGCTTGCATGGCGAGCTGGTCGGTTACGGCCTGAGCACAGACATCGCGCACATCACTCGCCCGACGATCGAAGGTCAGGCGAGAGCGATACGCCTGGCGCTGGAATCCGCCGCCGTGGCTCCCGGCCGGATCGGCTACATCAACGCCCACGGCACCGGCACCGCGGCCAACGACGCCGTGGAAACCGCGGCGATACGGCAGGTATTCGGCGCAAGCGCCGACGGCATTCCGATCAGCTCGACCAAGTCCATGCACGGCCATCTGCTCGGCGCAGCCGGCGCGGTCGAGCTGATGGCTGCGCTGCTCGCGGCGCAGACCGGAACGATCCCGCCGACCATGAACCTGCGCGTTCCCGATCCGGAATGCGATCTCGATTATGTGCCCGATGTGGCCCGATTCGGGCAGGATATCGAGCTGGCGATGACCAGCTCGTTCGCCTTCGGCGGCACCAACGTGGTGCTGATCTGCCGCAAGGCCTGACCGGCACAACTATGAGCACGCAAAACTGACCAATTCGCCTATGGGTTCAGCGGAGTAACAAGATGATTTATCAGGGTGGATGTCATTGCGGGCGCATCGCGTTCGAGGCGATCCAGATCATGCCTTTCGACGGGCGCAGTTACTGAGATATTCGTCGGCAGAAAGCCGGGCAGCCCGTCCCGGCCGCTGAGAGCTGCTTATTCCGGATTCCGGAAAGGTGGGGGAACGAACGACGAGCTGCCCCGGTTTTTCGGGAAGTTGAAGTGAACGAGGCGGCCCGAGCCTTCTCCGATCTGCTTCCAGCGTGCCTGCTCGAAGTCGATTTCCACGTAGCCGCAGGTCGGGATGTTGTCGATCTCGCCATTGGTAAGGCGATTGGCCAGATCCGTGAAGCCTGGATTGTGGCCGACCAGCATGATGTGCGGCAGCTTGTCGTCGCTCGCGTGCACGAGCTTGATGAGATCGCGGACGCTCGCCATATAGATGCGATCGTCGTTGCGCAAATTTCCAGCCGGATAAGCGATCTCGAGCGCTATCAAACGTGCGGTCTGTGATGCGCGTCTGGCGGGGCTGGTAACAATGAGGGCGGGATGTACGCCGTGCGCCGCGAGGCGCTTGCCCATCTCGGGCGCATCACGCAGGCCGCGCGATGCCAGCGGGCGATCGAAATCGTCGAGCTCCGGGTCGTCCCGGCTGGATTTGGCGTGGCGGAGGAGGGAGAGTTTCAACATGCGAAATTAAAGAATGTCCACCTGAACCTGCACGCGGCCTTCGACGACGCGGACCGGGTAAGTAGGCACCGGCTCGTAGGCGGGCGGGGCGGTGACGGCGCCGGTCTTGATGCAGAATCGTGCGCCGTGGCGGGGGCAGATGATTTCGTCCCCGATCACCGGGCCGCCGGTCAATTCCTCGCCGTCGTGCGTGCAGACGTCCTCGATGGCGTAAAACTCTCCGTCCAGATTGAACACGGCGATCAAGACGTCGTCGACATCGATGATTTCAAAACCTCCCGGCGCGATCGCCCCGGCGGCCGCGACGTCGAACCACTCCCCGCTCAATACATCATCCCTGTCTGCAGCCGCGCGCCTTCCGACATCATCGACTGATTCCACGGCGGGTCGAACACGAGCTCCACGTCGGCCTGGGACACGGTCGGGATCAGCTCGATCTTCTCCTTCACGTCCTGCACGAGGATCTCGCCCATGCCGCAGCCGGGGGCGGTCAGCGTCATTTTAACGTGCACGTCGCGTTGGTCCTCATCGCGCGTGTGCACGTCGCATTCATAGACGAGGCCCAGGTCGACGATATTGATCGGTATCTCCGGATCGAAGCAGGTGCGCATCTGGTTCCAGACCAGCTTCTCGATATCGGCGTCGGTCGCGTCGGGCGGCACCTCGGGAGGCTCGACGGGCTCCTTGCCGAGCGCATCGGCATCGGCGCCTGCGATGCGCAGCAGGCTGCCTTCCACGTAGACGGTAAAGCTGCCGCCCAGCGCCTGGGTGATATAGCCGATGGAGCCGGCCGGGAGCGTGACTTCGTCGCCGGCGGGGATGAGCACCGCGGGGCAGTCGCGCGTCAGGGTCACGGGCTCGCTGTTCTGACCGTACATCGCCGTTACTCCGTGGAAACCTGCGCGACGTCGTCCAGCGCGGCCGTCACGGCATGCCAGCACAGGCTCGCGCATTTCACGCGCGACGGATAATCCCTGACGCCGCCCAGGGCCGCGAGCTTGCCGAGCTCCGCAAGCGCTGCTTCATCCGCGCCGCGCGTCAGCAGCGCGTGTACGTCTTCGAACAGCTCGCGCGCTTGCGTCTCGGTCCGGCCCTTGAGCATCTCCGTCATCAGCGAGGCCGAGGCCACCGAGATCGCGCAGCCCGAGCCTTCGAAGCTGATATCCTCGATACGGTCGTCGCCCATCCGCAGATATACCTCGAGCTTGTCGCCGCAGAGCGGATTGAAACCCTGCGCGCGGCGGTCGGCGGTGTCCAGCCGGCGGAAGTTCCGCGGGCTGCGGTTGTGATCGACGATGACGTCGCGATAGAGGTCCCTGAGGTCCATCAGGCGAACAGCTCGTGCGCCCGGCTCACGGAATCGGCGAGTCGCGCCGCTTCCTCGACGGTGTTATAGAACGCGAACGAGGCGCGCGCAGTGGCCGGCACGCCGAAGAAGTCCATGACCGGCATGGCGCAGTGATGTCCCGTGCGGATGGCGATACCGTCGGCGTCAACGATAGTGCCGAGATCGTGCGGGTGCACGCCGTCGAGGATGAACGAGAGCACGCTGGCCTTGTTCGCCGCAGTCCCGATCAGACGCACGCCCGGCACGTCGCTCAGGAGATCCGTCGCCTGCTCGAGCAACTGCGCTTCGTAAGCGGCAATACGCTCCATGCCGATGGCTTCCAGATAATCGATCGCAGCGCCCAGGCCCACGGCGCCTGAAATATTCGGCGTGCCGGCCTCAAAGCGGAACGGCAGCTCGTTGTAGACCGTTCCTGCGAAGCTGACCGACAGGATCATGTCGCCGCCGCCCTGCCAGGGGGGCATCTCCCGCAGCAGCGCTTCCTTCGCGTACAGCACGCCGACGCCCGTCGGGCCGAACATCTTGTGGCTCGAGAATGCGAAGAAATCGCAATCGAGGGCCTGCACATCGACGGTCATGTGCGGCACGGCCTGCGCGCCGTCGAGCAGCACGGGCACGCCCCGGGCGTGCGCCATGCCGATGATTTCAGTCACCGGGTTGACGGTGCCGAGCGCATTCGACACGTGGCCGATGGCGACGAGCTTCGTGCGGGAACCAAGCAAGCGCTCGAGCTCGCCCATTTCGAGCTCCCCGCGCGCGTTGATCGGCACGACCTCGAGCGTGGCGCCGGTCTGCTCGCAGAGGAGCTGCCAGGGCACGATGTTCGAGTGGTGTTCCATGTGCGAGATCACGATCGCATCGCCGGCGCCGATGCGCGAGCGGCCGTAGCTCTGCGCGACCAGGTTGATCGCTTCGGTCGTGCCGCGTGTGAACACGATTTCACGGACCGAGCGCGCATGGATGAAACGGCGCACTTT
>JACDCP010000021.1:0-7138 GCA_013817465.1 Gammaproteobacteria bacterium
TGCCAGGCTCGACGAGACGGCCCCCATCACCTTGCGCCGCGATGCCCAGCGTGGCCGGATCGGCGTCAAGGTGTAGACGTGCTTCTTCGCCATGACGAGATAGCCTGCCGCGAGGTATCGCTGCCAGGGCGACCGCTCGGCATCGACCCGCTCCGGCTCCCGCGATGAAGAGCGCCGTTTGAACGGCGGAGCGAGATGGTAATGATGCACGCATTCGATCTCGAAGCCGAGCAGCTTCAGCCAGTCACGAATGCGCCGCTCGGAGATGAACTGCTCGATACCGGGCGGAAATCGTCCGCGCGAAAAGGTCCGCCGCAGTCCCCAGGAGCTGTGCGGATTGAAGCCAAGCACCAGCAGGCAGCCCTCGCCGATCAGCACGCGCTCGACCTCCCGCAGCACGCGATGGGGCTCGGGGCTCAACTCCAGAGTATGCGGAAGCAGCACCGCGTCGATTGAATCCGTGGCGATGCCGAGCTCGGTCGGTTCGCCGAGGATGGATCCACCGGCGCTGCTGTCGCCGATCAAGGCCTTGCGCTGCGTTCGGCCGTGCTCGAGCAGGCAGCCCGATCGTCCCCAGGCGCCGATCTGCAGGAGCTGAACGCCGAACACCTGCTCGAGCGAGTGCGCAACGACGCGCTCTTCCGTAGCCCTCAGGTCTTGTCCGAGTGGGGTGCGCAGCCACTTGTGAATTGCGGTGGGGGCCGGCATGCCGTTAGCATACCTGCACCGCGCCACAAGTAACCACAATAGCGGTGCACGGTTGCCTGCGCTGCCTGCGGGAATCGCACGGCGTCTCCCGGACCCGGGATCCGGCCCGCGGGCGCGCCACAAACTGTGAACGGGTCGGCGGCCGGGTAAAGAAGAATCCGTAGACTCCCACGGGAGGTCTTCTTGAAAGCGTGCCGGGCGACATGCCCGCCGATGAGCGGGTGACGGGCGCGGCTTGCGTGGAAACGTCTAAACAGGTTCTGTCATGCTCGAAGTCACGTCGGTCGCGGCATTTCGCGATAACTACATCTGGCTCGTCCACGGCGCCGATCGGCGCAAGGTCGCCGTGGTGGACCCGGGCGATGCGGGACCGGTGCTCGAGGCACTCGACCGGCTGGATCTCCAGCCGGCGGCAATCCTCGCTACGCATCATCATCATGATCATGTCGGCGGCATTGCCCGGCTCGTCGACACCTACGAGCTGCCGGTCTACGGTCCGGCTGGCGAGCATGTCCCGCAGCGCACGCGGGGCCTCGCCGAGGGCGACACAGTCGAGCTGCCCATGCTCGAGCTCAGCTTCGAGGCGCTCGATATTCCAGGCCATACCGCCGGACATATCGCGTTCGTCGGGCACGGCAGCGTATTCTGCGGCGATACGCTGTTCAGCGCCGGCTGCGGACGCCTGTTCGAAGGGACACCGCAGCAGATGAGCCACTCGCTCGCCAAGCTTGCCGGTCTGCCGCCCGAAACGCAGGTTTACTGCGGTCACGAATACACAGTGGACAACCTGCGCTTCGCATTGACCGTCGAACCGGACAATGCTCGCGCGCAAGCATACCTCACCGAATCGCGTACGCGACGGCAGGATGGCGAGCCGACGTTGCCCTCGTCGATCGGCCTCGAGCGGGAAGTGAACCCGTTCCTGCGTTGCGATCGCGCAACGGTGCGGGCCGCGGCGGAACGGCACGCGGGGGAGCCGCTCGCAGACGCGATCGCGGTACTGGCCGAGATCAGGCACTGGAAGGACGGCTTCTCGTGACGATGGGGAAAAAATCGCGGTCGGACTGCGATTCGTGCGCGCGTCTCGCGGTCGGTCCCGAAACCAGGATTTCGAGGCAGCGCAGTCTGACCGCGATTTTTTCCCTCTTTGCTTTGTTCAGCGCTTTGTTCGTCCTCCCAGGCTGCGCGAGCTTTGATTATCACGGTCGAAGCCCGGCGCCGGTCGAGGTGCAAGCGCCCGTGCCCGCGCCGGCTCGGATTCCCCCTGCAAAGCCGTTCAGGATGTCGTTCGCCGTCGCGATGCCGGCCGGCCTCCTGCCGGAAAACCCCTGCGAGCCGATGGTCCCGCTGGATCTCATCGCCCGGGCCCGCGCGCAGTTTGCGCTGCCGGTTGTCGAGCGCCCCGAGGTCCAGCGTCAACTCGACTGGTACGTGCAGCACCCGCAGTATTTCGAGCGCGTGTTGACGCGCGCCGGTAAGTATCTCTATTTCACCGTCCAGGAGCTCGAGCGCCGCGGCATGCCGGGCGAGCTCGCCTTTCTGCCGATCGTGGAGAGCGCCTTCGATCCGTTCGCCTATTCGCGCAGTCGCGCGTCCGGGCTGTGGCAGTTCATTCCGGGCACGGGACGCGTGTACGGCCTCCGGCAGGACTGGTGGTACGATGCGCGCCGCGACGTGGAGGCGTCGACGCTGGCCGCCCTCGATTACCTGGAGGCGCTCGGCAAGCTTTTCGAAGGAAACTGGCTGCTTGCCATTGCCGGCTACAACACCGGCGAAGGCAACGTGATACGCGCCGTCCGGCGCAATCTGCAGGCCCTGCGGCCAACCGAATTCTGGGATCTCAAGCTGCCGCTGGAAACGCGGGCCTACGTGCCGAAGCTGCTTGCGCTCAAGCGCATCATCGCCGACCCGGCCGCTTTCGGGCTCACGCTGCCGGCGATCCCCGACACGCCTTATTTCGTCGCCGTGGAGACCGGCGGGCAGATCGATCTCGCGCTGGCCGCCGAGCTTGCCGGCTTAAGCATGGCCGATCTGTACGCTCTCAATCCCGGCCACAATCGCTGGACGACGCCGCCGGATGGCCCGCACCGCCTGCTGGTGCCGGTAGCAAACAAGGATCGCCTGCTCGCAGGACTCGCTGAGCTGCCGCCCGAGAATCGTGTGCGCTGGCAACGGCACCACATTCAGCGGGGGGAATCGCTGGGCTCGATCGCGCGCCACTACCGGACCACGGCCGCCTTTCTCCAGCAGGCGAATCGTCTGAGCGGCTCGCTGATCCGCGCCGGCGATTATCTGATGATTCCGAGCGCCACCGCATCGGCTGAGCACTATTCGATGAGCGAGCAGGCACGGCTCCAGCGCGCTGTGAACACGCCGCAGGGCCAGCTGAGCCACCGGGTCCGGCGCGGCGATAACCTGTGGTCTATCGCACGGGCGCACAATGTGAGCACGCGAGAGCTGGCGAAGTGGAACGGCATGGCGCCCGGTGATACGCTCGCAGTCGGTCGGGAGCTCGTCATCTGGTCGTCCGCGGACGCGCCGGTTGCCGTGGCGACCGGATCGGCAACCAACAAACGCATTCAATACACTGTGCAGCGCGGCGATTCGCTGTATCGCATTTCGACACGCTTCAAGGTTTCCGTGCCGCAGCTCATCGAATGGAACAGCCTCAACAAGAACAACTACCTGCAACCGGGCCAACGCCTGGTGCTGTACGTGGACGTCACGCGCCAGACAGGCTGAGCGGGAAAATGGGGACATTCCTGTTTTCATACCGAAATCAGGAATGTCCCCATTTTCCCGGGGCGGCCTGAGCTTGGGGTTTCTCGCCGGCAAGCGCGCGTTGATCGTCGGTCTGGCGAGCGCCCGATCGATAGCCTGGGGCATTTCCCAGGCGATGCGGCGCGAAGGCGCCGAGCTGGCCTTCACGTATCAGAACGACAAGCTCAAAGGCCGTGTGGAAGAGATGGCCGCCGAGCTCGGCTCGAAGCTCACGTTTCCGATGGACGTTGCCGGCGATGTCGAAATCGATCAGGCATTCAGCCGACTCGCGGATGCCTGGGACGGGCTGGACATTATCGTGCACTCGGTCGCGTTTGCGCCCCGCGACCAGATCGCAGGCAATTACCTCGAAGTCGTCAACCGCGAAGGCTTCCGCATAGCCCATGAGATCTCGAGCTACAGCTTCGCTGCGCTCGCGAAAGCCAGCCGGCGGCTCATGCGGGGCCGCAATGGCGCATTGCTGACCATGACCTATCTGGGCGCCGTGCGCGCCGTGCCGCATTACAACGTCATGGGACTCGCGAAAGCCAGTCTCGAAGCCAACGTACGGTTCATGGCGAACGACCTGGGTCCCGAGGGCACCCGCGTCAATGCTATCTCCGCAGGGCCGATCAAGACCCTGTCAGCGGCCGGCGTCTCCGGCTTTCGCAAGATGCTTACGCATGTCGAGGAGACAGCGCCCCTGCGGCGCAACGTCACCATCGATGACGTCGGCAATGCCGCCGCATTTCTTTGCTCCGACCTCGCCGCCGGCATCACCGGCGAGATCCTCTACGTGGATGCGGGGTACAGCACGGTCGGCATGAAGCTCGATTGACGGATTATTCAGTGCTTCCCTGGTTCTTCAGCACATCGATCCGCTGTCGCGCCTCCTCCACCGTAGCAGCCTCCTCGGGCGGCGCGAGCTCGATGTAGGCCTCGTAGGCGTTTATCGCCTCTTCCATGCGACCTGTCTGCTCATAAACGTTCGCTTTGTTGAGGTGCACGGCCACCAGCTCGGGGTTGATTTCCAAGACCTTGTCGAAATCCGCGACCGCCCGCGCATAGTCGTGCTTCACATAAGCATGAATCAGACCGCGGTTCAGGTACACCTCCTCGAATGCCGGATCGATCTTCAGGGCCTCGTCGAAGTCCGAAAGCGCGCGATCGTAGTCTTTCTTGCTGTTCGCATAGACGACGCCCCGGTCGAACCAGGACATGGCGAACTTCGGGTTCCTCTCCAGAGCGCGGGTAAAGTCCGCTATGGCCGGATCGTAATTGCCGGTCAGCGTGTGCATTGCGGCACGGCTCTGATACGGCTCGGCATCTTGTGGATCGAGCTCTATTGCCTTGCTGTAGTCGGCGATTGCCTGTTCGTGTCGCTCCTGCAACGCATGAATGTTCCCTCTGCTGCTCCAGGCTTTGCCGTAGCCCGGATCTCCGGCAACGGCCTCATCCGCCTCGGCCATTGCCTGGTCCCAGTCGCCCTCGTTGCCCACCACAAAAGCCTTGAAAAGGTGCACGGCGGTCGCTTCCCGGATTTCCCCCGAAGTTGCGTCCTCCACGATTTCCAGCGCCGTCGCCGAGCTGAAGTCGTGCGGGTCTGCCTGCAACGCCTGCGCGAAAGCATCGCCGGCCTCTTGCAATCGGCCCTGAGCGGCATGTTCCACACCTCGATCGTAAAGCGCCTCCGCGCTCTCGGCCTGCACGCCGCCGATCATCAGCAGGCACAGCGCGCACAAACCAATCTTGCTCGATTTCATGGTCGGCCTCCTTCGCCGGAAATGGGGACATTCCTGATTTCCAATTGGAAACGAGTAAAAACCGTCACTATTTTCCGCTTGGAAATCAGGAATGTCCCCATTTCCCGGTTCAACGCGTCGATTCCGAAGGCAGCGCAGCTTGTTCCGGCATGTCTTGCAGGATGCCTTCTTCACCCTCGTGACGCGCGATGACGACCGCCGCGCAAGTGTCACCGAAGACGTTCAGCGCCGTGCGGAACATGTCGAGGATACGGTCCACGGCGAGGATTACGCCGATCGCCTCCAGCGGCAGGCCGATGGCTTGCATGATGATCGCGATCGCGACCAGGCTCGCGGCCGGTATTCCGGCGACACCGATGGAAGTCAGAAGCGCGATCAGTACCACTGTGAACTGGGTGGCAAACGTCAGCTCCAGACCGTACGCCTGCGCGATGAATATCGCCGCCACACATTCGTACAGCGCCGTGCCGTTCATGTTGACAGTCGCCCCGAGCGGCAGTACGAAGCTCGATATACGGTTCGAGACCCCGGCGTTCTTCTCCACGCATTCCATGGTCACCGGCAGCGTCGCCGATGAGGAAGCGGTCGAAAATGCCGTGAGCAGCGCGGTCGCCATCGCCCGGTAGTGGCGCCATGGATTGACGCGACCCACGAAGAACAACAGGGCCGGCAGCGTGACAACCGCGTGAAAGGCGAGCGCGAGCATGACGCTGACGAAAAAAAGCCCCACCGTCTGGGCCAGGCCGGCCAGCTCGTCGGCGTCGATGCCGGCGACCACCTTGGCGACCAGCGCGAAGACACCCAGCGGCGCGAACTTCATGACCAGATCGGTGATCCGCATCATGACCTGGAAGATACCTTGCCAGAGCTGCCAGAGATGTTCCGAGAACGGCGCTTCGATGCGCGTCATGAAGTAACCGAACAGCAGGCTGAATGTAATGAGCCCGAGAAGCTGACCGTTCGCGGCAGCCTCGACAATATTCGGCGGCACCATATCGAGAAAGACCTGCGTCAGGTCCGAAGCGCTGCGGCCGCCGATCTGCTCGGCGGCTGCCGCTCCCTTCGCGGCGGATAGACCGAGAATTTCCCGCGCCGGCTCACCATCGACAATGCCGGGCGAGATCAGGTTGACAACGACGAGACCGGTAAAGGTGGCGATGAGTCCCGTCAATATGTAATAAGCGAACGTCATGCCCCCCAACCGGCCGAGCGCGCCTCCCGAGCCGATGCCGGCGATGCCGCAGATGATGGAGGACATGACGAGCGGCACGATGAGCAATTTGAGCGCGTTCAGGAACAGATCGCCCACGAAGTCGTACATCGCGAAGAAGCTGACGTTGAAAACGTCGGTTTCGCGGCCGGTCAGCAGGCCGGCGACAACCGCGAGCACGAGGGCGATGAGGATCTGCCAGTGCAGCTTGAGCTTGAACATCAGTCGATCGCCCCTCGCCCTTGGCCTCTGCCCACGAGCGGAAGAAAGGGTGATTTTCTACGGAAAGTCCGCGTTTTCTTCCAGGTCGTCGTTCACTTTTACGCTCGCATCGGCCCGAAGGACCTCGACGTAGGCGCTGAATTCACTCGTGCCACGAGTGCGGGCAATCTGCTGGCGCCGCGTTTCCAGATCGGTGTCCGAAAGCGCCGCATAATCGCCCTCGCGCACGCCAGACAGCAGATAGACCGCGTAGTCGCCGTCGTTCAGTGCCAGACCTCCGACAGTCGGGTTGTCGCCGTCCGGCTGCGGCGCGCGAAAGATTTCGCCCAGGAGCGCAGTCGGCACCTCTGGCTCGGCACGACCTACGTAGCGCGGCGGCTCGTACTCCAGGTCGAGCTCGACCGCGAGCTGCCGGGGGTCGGCACCCTCGTTGACCTTGTCGCGAAATTTCGCACCCGCGTCGACGGCTTTCTGT
>JACDCP010000021.1:7148-17088 GCA_013817465.1 Gammaproteobacteria bacterium
TGTTGCGCACGAATCCGCGTCAGCTCGGCGCGAATCTGGTCGCGAACGTCGTCGAGCGGCTTGACCGTCGCAGGCTGATGATCGCTGACGCGCACCACCATGGCGTGGTCCTCGGCGAGCTCGAGGATCGGGCTGTTCTGGCCGTCGACCAGCACGGCCTCGTCAAATGCCGCATCGATCACCACCGGGTTCGCGCCGATGTCGCCGCCACCCCCGGTCCGCGAGAAACCGGGTACCCGGTGCAGCTCGAGCCCGAGCTCCTCCGCCACGGAATCGAGCTCGCCGGGCGTCTCGAACGCCGCATCCGCCAGCGCCTCCGCGCGGCCGAAAAACCGCTCTTCCGCCCGCTCGGTCTTCAGCTCCGCCGTCAGCTCCTCGCGCACGTCGTCGAGGGTCCGCGTTTCGCCGGGCCGGATATCGGTAAGCTCGATGACATGGAAGCCGTATTCGCTGCGCACCGGCCCGCGAATCTCGCCGGGACGCATCGAGAACAAGGCATCGTCGAAGGGACCGGAAAACATGCCGGGCTCCAGCCAGTCCAGATCGCCGCCGGCATCCGCAGTGCCGGTGTCGTCCGAATACTCTTTCGCAAGCGCGGTAAAATTCTCTCCGTCCTGCGCCCGCGCGAGCACCTGCTCCGCGGTATTGCGCGCCTCTTCTTCACTCGTCTCGTCGTCGACTTCGATGAGGATGTGGCTCGCCCGGCGTTGCTCGGGCGTCGAATAGCGATCGGCGACACTCGTGAAGTATTCCTCGAGCTCCTGTGCGCTGATGTCGACATCCTCGGACAAGTCGCCGGCGCGCAACTCGACGTAGGTGAGCGTCACAGTTTCGGGTGTACGGAATTGGTCCTCGTGCGCCGCGTAGTACTCGTCGATCGCAGCGTCTTCGACCGTTACGCCGTCCGCATAGGCGGCGGCGGGAAACTCGATCCACGCCAGCTCGCGCTGCTCCTTCTCCAGCTTCACGAACCGGCGCACTTCGGCGGGTGTCGCAAAGGCCGTACGCGTAATCGCCTCCTGAAGCTGATTGAGCTCGAGCAGGTTGCGCTGTTCCGCCTCGAAACCGGCCGGCGACAACCCCTGGTTGCGCAGTCGCGCATAGTAAATGTCGCGGGAGAACTCGCCGCCGACCTGAAACACGGGCAGCGACTCGATGGACTCGCGCACCGCCGTGTCACTGACGCGATAGCCCGACTGCTCGGCGCGCTGCCTGAGCAACGAGCTGCGCACCATGCCCTCGAGCACGTTTTCGCGGATCTGCTCGCGCATGGCGTCGGGTATTTCGTCCTGGTAATACTGCTGAAATTGATTGAGGCGATTTTGATAAGCAGTGCGGAACTGCGTCAGGGGAATGGCCTCGCCGTCGACTGTGGCAGCTTCGTCGCGCGCGGCCGTGCCGAAGTCGATGCCCCAGAAAACAAATGTAACGGCGAGAAGTGCCAGCACGGTGCCGGCGACCCAGCCGGTGATCTTGTCACGAATTTTTTGCAGCATGGTCCGGCCGACGATAGCAGAAAGGGCGCCCTACCGAGGACGCCCTTTGCTTGACTGGCGGAGTGGACGGGACTCGAACCCGCGACCCCCGGCGTGACAGGCCGGTATTCTAACCAGCTGAACTACCACTCCGAAAGATGGTGGTGGGTGCTGAGGGGATCGAACCCCCGACCTTCGCCTTGTAAGGGCGACGCTCTCCCGGCTGAGCTAAGCACCCGGAAGACTGCCCCGGAAAATTGCCGATGGCGAAGATTGCGCCGCCCCGCGCCGCGATTCAAGCATGCGCATACGCAGCCGACCGGCGTTCGTCCAGCACAACTCAGCGCGTCAGTTTACGGCATCCTTGAGGGCTTTTCCAGCTTTGAAACCCGGCACATTGCTAGCCGCGATAAAGATGGTTTCGCCCGTCCGCGGATTGCGGCCGTTACGCGCAGCGCGGCGTTTGACGGAAAACGTGCCGAAGCCGACCAGCGAAATCTGACGGTCCTTCTTCAGCGTGTCGGTAATCGTGTCCAGCATGGCGTCCACTGCACGATTCGCATCCGCCTTGGACAAGTTGGCTGCATCGGCAACTGCATCGATCAGTTCACCTTTGTTCATTCGGTTACCCTTGATGATTCGTGTCTTTCGCAGGCCCGGCCGAAGCCGTCGCCCGCCCCTGGCGAGATCAACCGAATTGATACGAACGATAACGTGACTTGCTCTCCCGAAGTCCGTCCTCGTCGTGTGCGGTTGGATCCGATCGCGGCCTCGCCCGTGCCGCATGCTCGAGAAAACAAAGGGGACTCTTATACCAAGTCTGCAGGGAAGGTTTCAAGCCGCCCTTGCCATGAAGCCTGTAATTTCAGGACGCCGCGCAGGCAATCGCGCAGCGATGTTGCCCTGCGTGAAAACGGTCCTTGAATTTTCCGCGCGGTCGCAATCGCGCCCGGTCGTTTTTCAATGCGGCGCGCGCACGGACTTCTCACCGCGTCCGCGACGCCGGCGCTGTTCCTTGTCTATCTCGACGCGGTCGCCCTCCGGCGCCGGCATATGCTGCAATGCCATCTCCAGGACCTCATCGATCCATTTGACGGGAAGAATATCCAGCTTGTCTTTGATGTTCTTCGGTATTTCCGCAAGGTCCTTGCTGTTCTCATGGGGGATCAACACGGTCGCGATGCCGCCGCGGTGCGCGGCCAGCAGCTTCTCTTTCAGCCCGCCGATCGGCAATACCTCGCCGCGCAGCGTGATCTCTCCGGTCATCGCGACATCCGAACGAACCGGAATTCTGGTCAGCGAGGACACGAGGGCGGTGCACATGCCGACGCCCGCGCTCGGACCGTCTTTCGGTGTTGCGCCTTCCGGGACATGCACGTGCACGTCTGACTTCTGGTGAAAGTCCGGATCGATGCCGAGCACGGCGGCGCGACTGCGCACGACAGTCATGGCCGCCTGGATCGACTCGCGCATGACGTCGCCGAGCTGGCCGGTGTGAATCAGCTTGCCCTTGCCGGGCACCGTAGCCGCCTCGATCGTCAGCAGCTCGCCACCGACCTCGGTCCAGGCGAGCCCGGTGACCTGGCCGATCTGATCATTTTCCTCGGCGCGCCCGTAGCGGAAACGCCGCACGCCGAGATACTTCTCCAGGCTGCGTGGCGTGACTCTGACTTTCTTGTCGCGCGGCTTGAGCAGCAGCTCCTTGACGACTTTGCGGGCAATCTTCGAGATTTCACGCTCGAGATTGCGTACCCCGGCTTCGCGCGTGTAGAAACGGATGATGTCGCGAATGGCCGTCGTGGAAACGATCAGCTCTTGCTCGCGCAGCCCGTTCGCCTCCATCTGCTTGGCGATCAGATAGCGCCGCGCGATGTTCATCTTCTCGTCTTCCGTGTAGCCCGGCAGCCTGATCACTTCCATGCGGTCCAGCAGCGGGGGCGGAATGTTCAGACTGTTCGCCGTGCACACGAACATGGTGTCGGAAAGGTCGAAGTCGACCTCGAGATAGTGATCGTTGAACGTCGAGTTCTGTTCGGGATCCAGGACTTCGAGCAGCGCAGAGGACGGATCGCCGCGGAAATCCATCGCCATTTTGTCGACCTCGTCGAGCAGGAACAGCGGGTTGCGCACGCCTGACTTCGCGAGGTTCTGAATGATCTTACCCGGCATGGAGCCGATGTAGGTGCGGCGGTGGCCCCGTATCTCGGCTTCGTCGCGCACGCCGCCGAGCGACATGCGCACGAAACTGCGATTGGTCGCCCGCGCCATGCTCCGACCCAGCGAGGTCTTGCCGACGCCCGGCGGACCGACGAGGCAAAGAATCGGCCCTTTCAATTTTTTAACGCGCTGCTGCACTGCCAGGTATTCGAGGATGCGTTCCTTGACGCGCTCGAGACCGTAGTGGTCTTCCTCGAGCACGCGCTCGGCTTCTTCGAGATCGCGGTGAATCTTGGTGCGTTTTTTCCAGGGCGAGCGCACCAGCCAGTCGATATAGTTGCGCACGACCGTCGCTTCTGCGGACATGGGCGACATGAGCTTCAACTTGTTCAGCTCCGACGTCGCCTTGTCGCGCGCCTCTTTCGACATGCCGGCTTTTTCGATCTTCTGCTCGAGCTCGACGATCTCGTTGGGCGCATCCTCCATGTCGCCCAGCTCCTTCTGGATCGCTTTCATCTGCTCGTTGAGGTAATACTCGCGCTGGCTCTTCTCCATCTGCTGCTTGACGCGGCCCCGGATGCGTTTTTCGATCTGCAGCACGTCGATCTCGCCATCGATCAGAGTCATGACGTGCTCGAGACGACGGCGAACGTCGTGTATCTCGAGCACCTTCTGCTTCTCGGACAGCTTGAGCGACATGTGGGCAGCGACCGTATCCGCGAGCCTGCCCGGCTGCTCGATGCCGGCGAGCGAGGTCAGAATCTCCGGCGGAACTTTCTTGTTGAGCTTGACGTACTGCTCGAACTGCGAAATGACCGAGCGCGACAGGACCTCGACCTCACGCTCGTCATAGTCCTCGCTCTCGCCGAGCAGGGTCACGTCGGCGGCGAAATACTCGCCAATGACGACTTCATCGATGCGGGCGCGCTCGCCGCCCTCGACGAGCACCTTGACCGTTCCGTCCGGCAGCTTGAGCAATTGCAGAATGGTAGCGAGGGTGCCGAGGTTGTATAGATCCTCGACGTCCGGCTCGTCCACGTCGGCCTGCTTCTGAGCGATGAGCAGAATCTGCTTGCCCGACTGCATGGCCTTATCGAGCGCATGGATCGATTTCTCACGACCCACGAACAGCGGGATCACCATGTGCGGATACACGACGACGTCGCGCAGCGGCAGGATGGGCACGTCGGTCGCAGTGCCAGTAGCGGGCGCTGCTTTCGGTTCGTCGGACACGGCTACCTCCCTCAAAAATAAGGAAGCCCCGGCGCGGGCTCGTAATCGTTCAGGCGGCCGCCAGATAACCCCCTCGCGGCCGGTGTCGAGACTCAGGCAAGCTTATAAGCCGACGAATTTCCGGATAATCAAGACCCCGTGGTGCGCCGCGGCTGATCGACAGCAATCAGCGGCTTCTCGTCGGACTCATAAATGACATACGGCTTGGTCTCGCCGATGACGACTGCCTCGTCGACGACGATTTTGGTCGCGTTGGTCATGGCGGGCAGCTCGTACATGGTATCGAGCAGCACGTTCTCGAGTATGGTGCGCAGCCCGCGGGCGCCCGTCTTGCGCTTCATGGCCTTGGCCGCAACGGCGCGCAGGGCGTCCTCGCGGAACTCGAGCTCGGCGCCTTCCATGTCGAACAGCTTGCGATACTGCTTGGTCAGCGCGTTCTTCGGCTCGACCAGGATGGTCACCAGCGCGGCCTCGTCCAGCTCCTCGAGCGTGGCGACCACGGGCAGGCGGCCGACGAACTCGGGGATCAGGCCGTACTTGATGAGATCCTCGGGCTCGACTTCATCGAACAACTTGCCGATGTTGACGTCCTTCTCGCTGGTCTTGAGGCTGGCGACAAAGCCGATGCCGCTCTTCTGCGACCGGTTGAGGATGATTTTCTCGAGCCCGGCGAAGGCACCGCCGCAGATGAACAGGATATTGGCCGTGTCGACCTGCAGAAACTCCTGTTGCGGATGCTTGCGGCCGCCCTGCGGCGGCACGGAAGCCACGGTTCCCTCGATGAGCTTGAGCAGAGCCTGCTGGACACCCTCGCCCGACACGTCGCGCGTGATCGACGGGTTGTCGGACTTGCGCGAGATCTTGTCGATCTCATCGATGTAGACAATGCCGGTCTGCGCCTTGTCGACATCGTAGTCGCATTTCTGCAGAAGCTTCTGGATGATGTTCTCGACGTCTTCGCCGACGTAACCGGCCTCGGTCAGCGTCGTCGCGTCGGCGATGGTGAACGGTACGTTCAGCAGCCGCGCAAGCGTCTCGGCGAGCAGGGTCTTGCCGCAGCCCGTGGGACCGATCAGCAGGATGTTGCTTTTCGCGATCTCGATGTCGTCCTTGCCTTTTTCGGCGGCACGGTTCTCGAGACGCTTGTAGTGATTATAGACCGCTACGGCGAGGACCTTTTTCGCGCGCTCCTGCCCGATGACGTACTCGTCGAGCACGGCCTTGATCTCGTGCGGCTTCGGCAGCTTGTCGCGGCCGTCTTCGCCGCGCTCCTCGAGCTCTTCGCGGATAATGTCATTGCAGAGCTCGACGCATTCATCGCAGACGAACACGGACGGCCCGGCGATGAGCTTGCGGACTTCGTGCTGACTCTTGCCGCAGAAGGAACAGTACAGCAGCTTGCCGTCGTCGCTCTTGCCGCGAGTATCGTCGCTCATTTCAAGTCCTGATGTAGGGCGGATTTAAAGCCGCCGTTCCAACCCGGCGCGGTTCGCGCTGCGCCCAGTCGCCTCGCCGCAACCGGTAGGGCTTTCCCCGGCCAATACTCTGGCGTCTATATAACATGGCCCGGTCCGGGCTTGCAAAGAACTGGATCACACACGGTGTCACCGCTTCGCCGGCGTGGCGGGCAGCACCTCGCCACGCTGCTCGAGTACCGTATCGACGAGACCGTACTCAACCGCTTGCCGCGCGTCCATGAAGCGATCGCGATCCGTGTCTAACTGAATTCTTTCGATGGGCTGGCCAGTGTGCTTGGCGAGAATCATATTGAGGCGTTCGCGAAGAGCCAGCACTTCACGGGCATGGATGTCGATGTCGGACGCCTGCCCCTGAAACCCGCCGGTCGGCTGGTGGATCATCATGCGCGAATGCGGCAGGCAGAAGCGCTTGCCCTTCACGCCTCCAGCCAACAGCATGGCACCCATGCTTGCAGCCTGCCCGAGACAGATCGTGCTCACGTCCGGCTTCACGAATTGCATGGTGTCGTAAATGGACAGTCCCGCGGTCACGCCGCCACCGGGAGAGTTGATGTAGAGATGAATGTCCTTTTCCGTGTTCTCCGATTCGAGAAACAGGAGCTGAGCCACGATGAGGTTGGCCATGTGGTCCTCGACCGGGCCGACGACGAACACGACACGTTCCTTGAGCAGCCGTGAATAAATATCGTACGACCGCTCGCCTCTCGCTGTCTGCTCGACGACGATCGGCACCAGGCCCAAACTTCTCGTCATTTGCTCACTCCTGCTCTGCCATACGCCCGACGACACTCATACACCCATGATGTCCTTGAACGACATTGAAGTCTCGCTCACGTTCGCACGTTCCAGCAGCCATTCGACCGCCTGTTGCTCGAGGACTGCGGTCTCGACGCCGCGCATGAGCTGTGCGTTGGCGCGCAGGGAGCGGGCCATGGCCGCCGGATCCTCGTAATCGGCCGCCAGCTCGTCGATTCTCTCGCGCACACGCCCGGAATCGACCTCGATGCCCCGATCCTCGATCAGCTTGCCGATCAGCAGCCCGAGCGCAACGCGCCGCCGAGCCTGCTCACGAAAGGGCTCCGGCGGCGGCAGGCGAGTACGATCCGTGATGCCCATCCGCTGCAAGCTGTCTTCCTGCATGGACCGCACCTCCTCCTCGACCGGAGCGCCCGGCAATTCCAGCGGATTCGCGATCAGCAGTCCATCCAGGACCTGTCGCCTGATTTGCGCGCGAATCTTCGCTTCGAGCTCGCGCTGCATGTTGGCGGCGACCTCGGCGCGCAGCTTTTCCAGCCCGCCCTCCGCGACACCGAAGCGTGCCAGGAACGCTTCGTCCATGTCCGGCAGCACACGCTCCTGGACCGCGCGGGCCTCGATCACGAAGCTCGCGGCTTTCCCGGCTACTTCCTTAGACGGATAGTCGCCTGGAAAATTCACTTGCAGGCTGCGCTCCTCGCCCGCTGTGATCCCGGCGAGCCCCGATTCGAAATCCGGCAGCATGCGCCCTGCGCCGAGCACCACCGGCACTGCCTGACCCATTCCGCCCTCGAAAACTGTACCGTCGATATGGCCTTCGAAATCGATGATCACCTGGTCGCCTTCCTGCGCAGGACGATCGACCGCGTGCCATTCGGCGTTCTGCGCCCGCAGGTTATCGAGCATGTCATCGATGTCGGCTTCGCTGACCCCGGCCACGGACCGCATGACGGCGATTCCTTCGAGGCCGCGCAGCTCGATTTCGGGATAGACCTCGAAGGTCGCCGTGTAGGCGAGATCCTTGCCCGCCTCGAGGCTGTCGGGCTCGATCCTGGGCCCGCCCGCCGGGCGCAGCTTCTGGCGCTCGATCGCGTCGGTGAAGGTCGATTGCATCACCTCGCTGATCACTTCGCGGCGAACCCGGCCACCGTAATGCTGGCGCACGACCTTCATCGGCACCTTGCCCGGCCGGAAGCCCTTGAGCTTTGCAGTGCGGCCCACGTTGCGCAGGCGCGCGTCGACCTCTTTGTCGACGCGCTCGGCGGGCACTTGCACGCGCATGCGCCGCTCGAGTCCGCCTGCCGCTTCGACCGAAACCATCATGCCGTCGGATCCCTTCATAACGTGCTGATCTTGCACCCTGACGTTCAGATCTTCGCCAACCCGATGGTGCGAAAGGAGAGACTCGAACTCTCACGGGTTGCCCCACTGGATCCTAAATCCAGCGCGTCTACCAGTTCCGCCACTTTCGCGCGCTGTGCCCGGCGGCATTATAACGGACGGAGGGGTAGGCCGCCCTGCGAGCATGGGCGGGCATCGCGATGGGCGGGATAGGAATTGAACCTATGGATGTTGGGATCCCTCAACATTGCACACGGGAGTGGTGCCGACCAGCACCATTGGGCGGCGGTAGTGCGAAGTGGTGCACCGCGATTACACGACGACCCTGAGCCGCGCTCAACCAAACACTTGCGACTTCGACGCCGACCCAGGGAAAGTCTGGAAGTTGGAGCTGTGACATGGAATGCAACCCGCTGCACTTTCGCTTCGATTCTTATGCTGCCCGCGATAAAAGACCGCAGGCATCAGATGGGCGGCCAAGTGTTTGAAGCTCCTCGACTATTCCGCGCGGGGTAGCAAGGTCTCATTCGGCCCATAACAGGGGCGTTGCGATCCTGCTGCGGTCTGCGCATCCGGGGGGCCGGTAGAGCAGACTGCGGTCAACTTGGAACAAATAGATTGACACTATTGCTACTGTGCGCAATTATGCGCTTTATGTCCCATAGATGGAGGAGAGATAACGTCACCGACTGTCTCTGCAAGATCTATCGGCTCTGATCTTAATTTTTCGTACAGGTACACGTTTTCATGAAGAACAAAGGATGCTGAAAAATGTTGAGCAAAAAACTAGCACGTTTACCATTCCTAAGCGTATTGATTGCAAGCATTGCGGGCGCGGCAGAACCCGCGGATCTATTCAGCAGAGCCAATTGCCATAACAACGAATCGATTACCTATAATTATTTCGATCCACCCGAAATTCGATTTGTTTCCAGCCATCATTTTTCGAACGGTTCAATGAAGCATTACGTGACAGAAAATCCACCTTGGAAATGCTGGCCTGCAACCGGCACTATCAGGACAGTACATGGCCTCCACTGTCACTATTATTCAACATCAGGTACCCGGCATGCCGGTGTACATGGACGATTTTTGGGATTTGGCAAGAATGACATCAATCAAATATATAGTTCTTGCGGCATGTGCAGTAGCTTACTCCTTAGGGTCACCTAATATCGAAATAAACGGTGAGCCCGCCACATTCACTCACGTCAAACATAAAGGAGGAAAATGGGCAACAGTTGTGTATGCACCTTCCAGCGATAGATTATTCGTTGTCGAAGCCGACCGAAAACTTATAGAAGAAGACAGGGTCAGGTTTCTGGAGATGGTCGCTGACCTTTCACGTAGAAGCGGTTGATTGCTCCGTTCCAGGCTAGGCGACCTGATCTGGCTGCGACACTTCGGCAGGTTCTTCACCAGGTGAAGATATAAACACTTTTCGTTCACCAAGTGGTGCACGCCGTTCGAGAACGAATCGGATGGATCCCGCCTGGATGG
>JACDCP010000225.1 GCA_013817465.1 Gammaproteobacteria bacterium
GTGCAAAGGCTCGAGGCTCTGGGTGCGAAGCGCGTCGGCCAGGTGCGCAGGTGGTGGGTCATGGAGGCGCCGACCGGGCAGAGGTTCTGCGTGGTGCGGCCGCAGAGCAAGGATTTCGACCGCGAGGCAAACGTCTGGCATCACACCTCGTGAGGAGAGTCTCTTGCGCTGGGTGCTGAGATCCAAGATTCACCGTGCGACCGTCACGGAAGCGAATCTGCACTATGTCGGCAGCATCACGATCGATGCCGCGTTGATCGAGCGGGTAGGATTGTGGCGCGGCGAAAGAGTGCTCGTGGTCAGCAACGCGACAGGCGTCAGACTCGAAACCTACGTCATTCCGGGCGCGCGGGATTCGGGCGTCGTCTGCATGAACGGTGCGGCCGCGCACCTGATCAGGACAGGCGAGCAGATCATCGTCATGGGTTTCGAGTTGACCGACACCCCGCTCGAGCCGCGCGTCATTCTCGTCGACGAGCAAAACAAATTTGTTCAGGATCTGAACGAGTCCAATATGCCGCGGCAGGCCAACGAGGAGCGCGGCGAGCCCGATCAGTTTGGCGGTTGAACCAAACGTCCGACCGACCATTACCATCTGCGATCGACAATCTCCTGCGCTGAAACAAACCCTGTCCCCTTTCCGCAAGGCGAGAGGGTTGATGTCATCCGCGATCACCGAAACCTTTGTCATGTCAGAATGATTCCCCTGCGCACACAGGAATCACTCCCATGGCCCGCTATTCAGTCCGTGACAGCTCGCGTTCGGCGAAACGCCTCGCGCTGCGCTACGTGTCCACTGAGGAGCCGGGTTACGCACGCCGGCGTTGCGGCCGCGGTTTCGTGTTCTTCCATCCCGGCGGCACGGTCGTAACCCAGCCGGCATTGCGCGCCTGGCTCAAAGATCTGCCTGTCCCGCCGGCCTGGACGCAAGTCTGGATCTGCCGCTTTCGCAATGGCCATATCCTGGCGACTGGCCGCGATGCGAAAGCGCGCAAGGTCTATCTCTATCACCCGGACTGGCGGCAGCATCGCAGCCGGACCAACTTCGAGCGCCTCGCCGCTTTCGGCCGGGCGTTGCCTGCTATTCGCAAACGCCTCGACCGCGATCTGCGACAGCGCGGGCTGCTGCGCGAGCGCGTGCTTGCGGCGGCGATCCACCTGATGGATGTTTCGCACATACGCGTCGGTGGAGAAGAATACGCGCGGGACAACAGAAGCTTTGGCATTACCACGCTGCTGGACAGGCATCTCGAGCTCGCAGGCCAGCGCGTGAACCTGAGCTTCCGTGCGAAAGGCGGCCAGCTGCGGGAGATTTCGCTGACCGACCCGCGGCTGGCGCGTGTGCTGCGCCAGTGCGAGGATCTTCCCGGTCAACGCCTGTTTCAGTTTGTCGACGACGCAGGCCAGCGCTGTGCGATCGATTCGACTGATATAAACGACTATCTGCGCGAGGCAGGTGGCGCCGCTTTCACGGCCAAGGATTTCCGCACCTGGGGAGGTACGGTTGCGGCGCTCGAGTACCTCATGGGACAACCCGTTTCGGCGGCCGAGGAGGACGAAGTGGAGCAGGTCGTCAAGGCGTGCCTCGAGCACGCTGCCGAGCATCTCGGAAACACGCTCGCCATCACACGCGAGCATTACGTACACCCGCAGATACTCGACGCGTTCCGGCGAGCCAGTCTGCCGCCCGCGCCACGTCGCCGGCGGTGCAGGCTCGATCCGGCTGAAAGCGTCGTTCTGAAAATCCTCAAACAAAAACGCCGCTGACCTGTTCCAGGGCATGGCTCGGCCGAAGCTGATGCGGCCGTGCTACGGGAACTCAGCGACGGTTCTCCAGCGCCTCATCGAGGCGGGCGACAAAATCGTCCCCGGCGTCGATCTGTTCGACGCGGGCGCGCTGGGTGTCGATGTCCGCCTTGACGGTCGCCATCAATGCCTCGAAACGGGGATCGTCGCGGATCGACTGCCAGCGAGGATCGCTGTTCACCGAGTAATTATCGCGCCACCCGGCGTCGACGGCCTGCCGCAGGCGATCGAGCGCCAGTTCCTCGTCGCCGGCGAGCACGGCATTCTGAGCGAACAGGAACTGATCCCCGCCCAGATGCAGTAACCCCTGGGCCTGGCGCTCGCGATACTGACGGTCGAGCTCTTGCAATAGTCTGCGTGCACGGTCTGTCGCCCCGGTGTTGAGCCAGGCCCAGGCGAGCGCGTGATACGCGTCGGCGGACAGCCAGTCATTGCCGCCGGAAGCGTCCAGATCCAGGTGAGCTGCAAGGGTCTGAACGGCGTCTTCGTAATTGCCGGCCAACGCCTGCAGGGTTCCATACTCCCTGACGGTATCAGGCTCAAAAGCCGTGATTTCCCCGCCTGCCGCGTCGAGCACGGCCTGCAGGGCCTCCGCCATCTCCTCGAAACGTCCCTGCAATCTCAACATCTCCGGGCGATTCGGGCGGCCGTTGACGAAAAAAGAGGCGTCCGGCTGCTCGCGCTCATTGCGCTCCATCCAGTACTCGGCCCGTGCCCACAGCCCCAGACGTGAATAACTGCAAATCAGAAGGGGGTACCAGAGTCCACGCTCGGGAGATTCCGCGTGAGCCAGCACCAGTCGCTTCGCCATGTCGTTGGATTCGACGAGTCGGCCGGTATGGACATACAACTCCCCGAGCGTCCAATAGACGGAGAAAGAGGGCTGCGGCAGCTCGAGCCGCCGCCGCAGGCTCTGCTCGGCCCGCGCGAAATCACCGCGCTCCGCACGAGCCATCGCGAGATTGTCGTTGAGCGGGGACGCGAGCGGATCGATGCGGGCGGCGCGTTCTTGCACCGCAAACTGCTCGGCATACCGTCCCTGCGCTTGCAGCGCAACCGCTAACCAACTGCTCGCGTCGACCATATTTGGCTCGAGGGTGAGCGCTTTGCGCAGCATGGCTTCCGAGCCGGGGTAGTCCGGCGGATGCCGCTGCTGCTGCAGCAGCCCCTGTGCCACAAACGCCCGGGCGAGATCGGGCTTCAGGGCCAGGGCGCTGTCGATGGCTTCCTGCGTGCGGTCGGCCAGATCGGGCGCAAGCCTGTCATGAACGCCAGAACGATGCCCAGTTCCGCATGAGCGTCGGCATATTGCGAATCGATGGCAATGGCCCGCTCGAACTGTTCGGTTGCGAGTTTCGGGAAGTCCGGCTCTCGCTGGTACATGATCTCGCGCCCGATCAGATAGTGCTGATAAGCCTCGAGGGCCGGCGGCGCATCGCTCAGGCGATTCCGGGCCCCGGCATCGAGGCTGAGCTCGAAGCTCTCGGCGAGCTTGAGCGCGATCTCGTCCTGCACGGCGAAGATGTCGTCCGGCTGCCGGTCGAAGGTCAGCGACCAGAGGGGGCCGCCGGTCGTCGCATCGACGAGCTGCGCCGTGACCCGCAGCCGATCCTCCGCGCTCTGCACGCTGCCCTCGAGCAGGTAACGCGCATTGAGCAGGCGTCCGATTTCGCGCACATCCATATCCTGACCCTTGAACGCGGACGAGGAGGTGCGCGCGATCACGGTCATTTCGCGCAGGCTCGCGAGCTGATGCAGCACCGCTTCGGCGATGCCGGTCGCGATGTAGTCACGGTTCGGATCGGCGCTCAGATCGAGGAACGGCAGCACCGCGATCGTCCGTGCAGGGAGGGACGGCGCGGCAGCAGCCGGCGGCTGCGGCGGCGGGACAGGATCGAAAAACCAGAACGCCCCGGCGATCATGGCGGCGGCGGCAGCCGCGCCCGCGGCCAGGCGCCAGCGCAAGCTCGCCGCAGGCGCGGTTGGAGGTGCTTCGGCCGGCTCCGCCGCATCCGCGAGCGGCGTGACGGGTGCGACGATGCGGTAGCCGCGACCGCGAACCGCGGAAAGGTAGCGCGGCTTCTCGCCGTGGTCGTCGAGGGCATCGCGCAGGAGCTGAACCCGCTTAGCAACGGTTTCGGGCCCCACGACGAGGCCGGGCCAGACCTCGCCGCCGGCGGGATCGTCGGCGGGCGCCGATTTGGCGGTACCCACAGGAACTGCGGTATCTGCGGAGGCGAGGGGCTGCGGCGTTCCTGCAAAGCGATAGCCGCGCTTCGGCAGCGTCTCGAGCAGGGCACGCCCGCGCTCGCCGCCTCCGGCCCGGGACAGGTGCCGGCGCAGTTGATAAATGCAGCGCGACAGCGCGTCGTCGCCGACGACAACGCCGGGCCAGACGCTCGCCATCAGTTCGTCGCGCGACACCACCTGGCCGGCCCGGGCCGCGAGCACCAGCAGCACGTCCATGACCTTGGGATCGAGCCGCTCGCGGCCTGCCGGGCCGACGATTTCGCCGCCGATGGGATCAACGGTGAATTCGCCGACCTGAAAGATCCGGCCAGAATCGGATTCGCCAGAGGCCATCCCCGTCACCTCGATCTGCAAGAGCTCCGGGAAAATCGATATCGGGAGCATATCAACTTTTTATCAGGACCCGACGCGTCGAGCCGGGTAGTTTGCGTGCTCCCGAAAACTCTCTCCAACAGGAGGACGCAAGATGAAAATGCATCGAAGAGCATGGGGCGCACTTGCCGGCGGCTTATGCGCGTGCGCAGTCGTGGCAACAGCCTATTCGGCCGTCAGCGAGGTCATCGCCGTCGGCACGATGGCGCATTCGGAACTGGTCGGCGGTCCGGCTACGGTCACTATGCGGAAGTTGACGATCGCGCCGGGAGAAGTGCTGCCGTGGCACTACCATCCGGGGGCCGGCGCGTTCACGGTCGTTACGAGCGGCGTGCTGAACCTCGAGGATGGTTGCGGCAGCGAAGTCGTGTACACGCCCGGACAGGCCTTCCTCGAGTCGCCGTATCGCGTGCACCGGGGCAAGAACCTGACCTCCGAACCCGTCGTCACAGCGCAGACGTTTATCGTCCCGGCGGGCGAAGGGACAACGGTGCAGACCGGGCAGCAGTTCTGTGGGGCGCCGCGTGATCGGGACGAGTGCCGCGGTGGTGGCTGGGAAGCCTTCGACTTTCCGCGCAATTTTGCAAACCAGGGCGACTGCTTACAGTACGTTATTAAGGGTCGGTGAGGGCGGGGAGAGGATGAGGATAGTACTTTCAAAGGCCCTGCTGCGGTAGCGGGCAGGGGCTGAAGCGGTCATCGGGAGGCGATTCGGGAGGCGAGCTGTGTGGGAATCGTGTC
>JACDCP010000022.1 GCA_013817465.1 Gammaproteobacteria bacterium
GCGTAATCCTCGAAGCTCGCATGGCGGTCCATGTGATCGGGCGAAATGTTCAGCACGACCGCCGCTCGCGCGCGCAGGCTCGTGGTGCGCTCGAGCTGGAAGCTCGACAGCTCGAGCACGTAGAAGTCGGGCTCGCTCTCCGCAAGCAGCGTGAGCGCCGGCGCACCGAGGTTGCCGCCGGCGCGGACTTCCGCCCCGGCCCGGCTGAGCATCGCGGCGACGAGGCTCGTCACAGTGCTCTTGCCGTTTGAGCCCGTGATGGCGATCACCGGGGCGCGTGCTTCGGCAAGAAACAGCTCGATGTCGCCGAGAATCGGCAGCCCGCGCTCGCGCGCCGTGCGCACAAACGGATCCTCGAGCGAAACGCCCGGCGAGACGATGAGCTGATCCGCCTCATCGAGCAGCGCCGCATCGAAACCGCCTGTGCTGACGCGCACGTACGGCAGCAACTCCCGCAGCGCCGGCAGTGCCGGCGGCTCGGCACGGCTGTCGGTCAACGTCAGCTCGTGGCCGCGGGCAGCCAGATGACGCGCACAGGAAAGGCCCGTCGCGCCGATGCCGACGATGAGCGTGCGCTTTTTGCGGCCGCATTGTGAAGGATCCGTATGCATGTTAGCGGGCTGCTGAAGAACGCTGTTTTTCAGCAGCCCGCTAAGCGATGCAAGGATGCATCGCCATTTTCGAGAACTGCAAGTTCTTGAAAATGCTCGCGACCCGAAAATCGCATTTTCGGGTCGCAGCATTGAAAAAGCTATGGATGGCCTTTTCAATATTTTGTAGACAGCGCCCATCAGCGGATCTTCAGGCTCGCGAGCCCGACCAGGACGAGGATTACCGTGATGATCCAGAAGCGCACGATGACCTTCGGCTCCGCCCAGCCCTTGAGCTCGAAGTGGTGATGCAACGGCGCCATGCGGAAGATGCGCCGGCCGGTCAGCTTGAACGAGCTGACCTGCAGGATCACCGACACCGTCTCGATGACGAACACGCCGCCCATGATCATGAGCACGATCTCCTGGCGCGCGATGACCGCCACGGCGCCGAGCGCCGCGCCGATCGCGAGCGCGCCGACGTCGCCCATGAACACTTGCGCGGGATAGGTGTTGAACCACAGGAAGCCCAGACCCGCGCCGGCCAGGCTCGAGCAGAAGACGAGCATTTCGCCGACGCCGGCGACATACGGGATGCCGAGGTACCCGGCGAAATTGACGTTGCCCGTGACATAGGCGATGACGCCGAGCCCGGTGCCGACCAGCACGGCCGGCATGATGGCCAGGCCATCGAGACCGTCGGTGAGATTGACCGCGTTGCTCGTGCCGACGATGACGAAGGCGGCAAGGACGATATAAAAGAAGCCGAGCGGGATCAGCAGATCCTTGAAGTACGGTATCAGCAGCGCGGTCTCGACCGCAGGATTTTCGGCGGTCACGAACAATGCCACCGCGGCAGCGAGGGCGGCGAGCGACTGCCAGAACATTTTCGAGCGCGCCGAAAGCCCGGCGCTGTCGCGCAGGATCAGCTTCCTGTAGTCGTCGACGAAGCCGACCAGGCCGAAGGCGACCATCACGCCGAGCACGATCCAGACGAAACGGTTCTCGAGGCTGGACCACAGGAGCGTGCTGATGGCGACGGCGACGAGGATCAGCGCGCCACCCATCGTCGGCGTGCCGGCCTTGAGCAGATGTGTTTCCGGGCCGTCGCGGCGGATGTTCTGGCCGATCTGGCGCACGCTCAGCCGCCGGATCATGGCGGGGCCGATCAGAAACGAAATGACGAGCGCGGTCAGCGCGCCGAGGATCGCGCGCATGGTCAGGTAACCGAACACATTGAAGCCGGATGCGAAGCGCGTCAGATACTCGGTGGCGTAGAGGAGCATCAGTGCATGTCCTCGACAGTGGCGCTGACGAGAGCTGCAACGACCCGCTCGAGCCGCATGCCGCGCGAGGCCTTGACGAGCACATTGACGCCGGCGTCGAGCTCGGCGCCGAGCGCAGCGTTCAGCTCGTCGATGCCGGCGAACCAGAGGGCGCCGTCACCGAAGGCGGCCACGGCATGGCGGCTCATCGGGCCGACGGCATACAGACGCTCCACGCCGAGCCGCCCCGCGAGCGCGCCCATGTCGGCGTGCAGGGCAGCCGCATCTGCGCCCAGCTCGCGCATGTCGCCGAGCACCAGCCAGGCGCGACCGTCGAGCCCGGTCAGGAACTCGAGCGCAGCCGCGAGCGAACAGGGATTTGCGTTGTAGGTATCGTCGATGACGCAGGCGCCGCTCGATCCGCGGCGGCATTGCAGCCGGCCCGGCGCCGGCTGCGTCGCAGCGAGGCCGGACGCTATCGCGTCGAGTGTGCTGCCCGCAGCCCAGGCCGCTGCTGCTGCGGCGACGGCATTCGCCACATTGTGCCGTCCGGCGAGTGGCAGCTCGACGCGCCCGCTGCCGTCCGGCAGATGCACATCGAATGCAAGCCGCGGGCCGGCCGGGGTAAGTCGCTGTTCGACGCTGCCGGCATGCACGTCCGCGTCGCGCATGAGCCCGAAGGTCACGATGCGGCGCGCACCGGCCATTTCACGCCAGAGGGCATACCACGGATCATCCGCATTGATCACTGCGGTTCCCGCCCCGGGCAGGCCGGCGAACAATTCGCCCTTCGCGCGCGCGACGCCTTCCAGATTGCCGAATCCTTCCAGGTGAGCCGGCGCGGCGTTGGTGACGAGGCCGAATCCGGGCGAGGCGATGCTCGTCAGGCAAGCGATCTCGCCCGCGTGATTGGCGCCGAGCTCGACGACCGCGGCGCGATGGCTCGCATCCAGCCGGAGCAGCGTCAACGGCAGGCCGATATCGTTGTTGAGGTTGCCGCGGGTCGCGAGAGTCGGGCCGGAGCGCCCGAGTATCGCGGCGAGCATGCCCTTGACGGTGGTCTTGCCGTTGCTGCCCGTGACGGCGATGAGCGGAATATCGAAGCGCGAGCGCCAGGCGTGCGCGAGCCGGCCGAGCGCCGAACGGGTGTCGGCGACTTCAACCTGCGCCAGCTCGCACACTTGCAGCCGGCTCACGATCGCCCCGGCTGCGCCACGCTTGGCTGCCTCGGTTACGAATGCGTTCCCGTCGAAGGCCGGTCCTTCGAGAGCGACGAACAGCTCGTCACGCGCGAGCGTGCGCGTGTCTGTGGAGACCGCGACGTAAGGGCGATCAGCGCCAACCAGCCGACCCTCGACCTGTTGCGATGCTTGCGCGAGCGTGCCCGTGCTCATCGCCGCCCGCCCACGAGCCGCGCGACGACTTCGCGGTCACTGAAAGCGCGACGCTCGCTGCCGACGAGCTGATAGTCCTCGTGGCCTTTGCCGGCGACGACCACCACGTCGCCGGACTGCGCAGACGAAAGGGCGAAAGCGATAGCCGCCTCACGATCCCGCTCGATGCTCGCGGCTGACGGATTGGCCATGCCCGACTGAATATCGCGCACGATCCGTTCGGCATCCTCGCCGCGCGGGTTGTCGTCAGTGATGATGACGCGATCCGCATGCTGCTCGGCGATTTCGCCCATGAGCCCGCGCTTGCCTCGGTCGCGCTCACCGCCACAGCCGAACACGCACCAGACCTGGCCGTCGCAGATCGCGCGCGAGGCTTCGAGAGCGCGCGCCAGCGCAGCCGGCGTGTGTGCGAAGTCGACGATCGCAAGCGGCCCGTCGCCACCGCCGAAACGCTCCATGCGACCGGGCGCCGTGCTCGCACCGGCCAGCCCGGCCAGCGCCTCGTCCAGCGGCAGCTCCCAGACGAGCAGCACGGCGAGCGCCAGCAGCAGGTTTTCCGCATTGAACTCGCCGATGAGGCCGGAGCTCAGCGTGCCCGCGCCCCAGCTACCGGTGAAACGGATCTGCACGCCGCGCTTGTCGGAACGTATGAGCGTGCCCTGCAAATGGCGCCGGGCCTGCGTTGCTCCACCCCCGCCTGCCCGGAGAGAGGGCTCGGGAACGGGGCAGAGCGCCACGACCACGGGCTCGAGCCGCGCAGCCAGCCGATCCAGAATTTCCCGGCCGAACGCATCACCGGCATTGATGACAGCGCGTTCGACATCGCAATGCGTGAACAGCCGCGCCTTGGCAGCCCCGTAGGAATGTCGGTTGCCGTGATAATCGAGATGATCGCGACTCAGGTTCGTGAATACGGCGGTGTCGAAATGCACGCCGACGACGCGTCCCTGGTCGAGCGCATGCGAGGAAACCTCCATGGCCGCGTAACGCACTGCGCTTGCGTCGAGGTCGGCCAGGCGCCGTTGCAGTGTTACGGCATCAACGGTCGTAAGCGCTGCGCTTTGCAGCGCGTCCGGACGACCGAAGCCGAGCGTGCCGAGAAAGCCGCAGGCGCGTCCACGGCGTTCCAGAGAAGTGGCTATCAGATGCGCGCAAGTGCTCTTGCCGTTGGTACCTGTGATGCCCGCGATACGCAGGCGCTGCGAAGGCGCGCCGAAGAAGCGGCTGGCGATCTCGCCAGCGTGCGCCCCGAGCCTTTCGACGGGTAGGCTGATGACCCCGCCGGGCACCGCCGGCGCGACCAGGCCTTCGGTCGGCTCCCAGATCACCGCTGCGGCGCCAGCGGCCAGCGCTTCGGGCAAATGATCGAGTCCATGGCTGTGGATGCCGCGGCAGGCGAGGAACATACCGCCCTGTTCGACGGCCGAGCTTCTGGCACTGATGTCAGTGATTGGCAAGGCCGGCACGCGCCCTGACACGAGGCCGTTGAGCAGCGCGGCAAGCGTTCGCTGGCTGGCCGTACGCTCGGCGACGCTCACGGCTCGCTCGATGCCTGCACGAGCACGCCGGGTGGCCGCGCGGGCAAGCGATCCGGGGGCACTGCGAGCAGACGCAGCGCGTCTGTCATGACGGCTGCGAACACCGGCGCGGCGACATCGCCGCCGTAATACTTTTCGCCGCCCGGCTCGTCGATCATCACGACCACTGCAAGACGCGGCGCGGAGGCGGGGGCGAGGCCGGCGAACACCGACGTGTAGCGGTCACGGGAATAGCCGCCCGCTTCGTGCTTCCACGCCGTGCCGGTCTTGCCGGCAATCCGATACCCCGCGACCGCCGCCTGCGCGCCCGTCCCCTCGTCGCTGACAACCGTTTCCATCATGTCCACGAGTGCCCAGGCCGTCTCTGTGCTGACAACCCGCTGGGCGCCCGGAGCTTCCTCGACTTTGAGCAGCGATACCGGGTGGCGCACGCCGCCCGCGCCGAGGGCCGCATACGCCTGCGCAAGCTGCAGCGGCGTCGTCGAGAGGCCGTAGCCGTATGCCAGCGTCGCCTGGCCGATCCGGCGCCAGTTGCTGTGATGACTCAGCAGACCCGCGGACTCGCCCGGGAAAGCGCTGTCCGTCAGCCGGCCGAGGCCGAAGCGGGCGAGCACCTCCCACAGGTACTCAGCATCCAGCGCGAGCGCGATCTTACTCGCGCCGACGTTGCTCGATTTCATGAGTACCGTCGTCACGTCGATGCGGCCGAGATTGTGCTTGTCGCGCACGGTGTTGGCGCCGATCCGGATATAACCCGGCGCGGTCTGGATCAGCGTGTCCGGCTCGAACCTGCCGCTGTCGAGCGCTGCGGCGATGATCAGAGGCTTTAGACTCGATCCGGGCTCGAAAATATCCGTCGCGGCGCGATTGCGATAGCGTGCCGCCGTGTACTGCGCCCGGTCGTTCGGGTTATACGAAGGCTGATTGACCATGGCGAGCACTTCGCCGGTCGCGACATCGAGGATCACGACGGAGCCCGCGCGGGCGCGATAGCGGCGGACCGCGGCTTTCAGTTCGCGGTAAGCCAGATACTGCAGGCGCAGATCGAGGCTGGCCGTGAGCTCGCGGCCGGGCTCCGGCGGTCGGATGCGCTCGACGTCCTCGATGGAGCGGCCGAGGCGATCCTTGAGGACGCGCTTGGCCCCGGACTCCCCGGACAGCCAGTGATCGAAGGCGAGCTCGAGCCCCTCCTGGCCGGCATCGTCCACGTTCGAAAATCCGAGAACGTGCCCCGTCACCTCGCCAGCCGGATAGTATCGCCGGTATTCGCGCAGCAGATAAACGCCGCGCAACTGCAGCGCCGCGACGCGGGCCGCGTATTCCGGTGGCATGTGGCGGCGCACGTAGACGAACTCGCGTTCCAGCTTGCCCGCCACGAGCCGTTTCAGCCATTCCGCATCGGCGCCGAGCGCGCTGGCGAGGCGTGGAATCTGTCCGGCGGCCGCGGCCAGCTCCGGCGGATTGATCCATACGGAATCGACCGGCGTGGAGACCGCAAGCGGCTCGCCGTTGCGGTCGGTGATGGTGCCACGATGAGCCGAAATCGGCGCAATACGCAGGTGACGGGCGTCGCCCTGCCCCGCTAGGTAGCCGCTCCTCATCACCTGCAGATGCACCGCCCGGGCCAGCAACACCAGCGCGGCCAACGCAAACAACGCGAGCAGGAATCGCGCGCGGACCTGAAACGACCGATCGGAGACACTGAGGGAGCGGGCGTTCACGGTTTCACGACCACCAGCTCGGCCGGTCCCGGCGCCGCCATTTCGAGCTGCTCGCGAGCCAGCGATTCGACGCGGCCGTGCGTCGACCAGGTACTCTGCTCGATCTGCAGGCGGCCCCAATCGATGTTCAGCTCGTCGCGTGTCGATTCGAGGCCCTGCAGCTCGATGAACAGCTTGCGCGCCTCATGCTTGGCATATACGCAGGCGATACCGGAGGCCGCGAGCGCCAGCCAGAGCCAGAGGATGCCGCTGCGATACAACACTTTTACGCGCACCGTTCGGCAGTGCGCAGGACCGCACTGCGCGCACGCGGATTGCGCGCTACTTCGTTGCTGGAGGGCCGCACGGGCCTCGGCAGTCGCGCGAGACGGGGCATGGCCTCGGTCGGGATCTGTGGCAGCCCGGCAAAGGCCGGCGCGACACGCGCCTGGTTGCGCAGATAGCGCTTGACGATCCGGTCCTCGAGCGAGTGAAACGCGATTACGCACAAACGGCCTGCCGGCGCGAGCCGCTCGATTGCCTGCTCGAGCCCGGCAGCCAGCTCATCGAGCTCGTGATTGATGGCTATGCGGATCGCCTGGAAGCTGCGCGTTGCCGGGTGCTGCCCTTTTTCGCGCGTAGGCACGGCGAGGGCGATGAGATCGGCGAGCTGGCCGGTGCGCAGGATGGGGACCTCAGTGCGTGCGGCTACGACCGCCCGCGCGATTCGCCTGGCGAAGCGTTCTTCGCCGAGCGTGCGGATGACACGCGCTATCTCGTGCTCGGGCGCCATTGCGAGCCATTCCGCCGCCGATTGGCCGGTGGCGGGGTCCATGCGCATATCGAGCGGACCGTCGCGCAGAAAGCTGAAGCCGCGTTGCGGGTCGTCGAGCTGCGGGGAGGACACACCGAGGTCCAGCAGGAGCCCGTCAAACTGACGTTCGAATCCGGCTTCGGCCGCCACTTCCCTCAACCTCCCGAATGATCCCTGCGCGATGGAGAACCGCGCATCCTCCCCAAATCGTTGCCGGCCAGCGGCAACGGCTTCCGAATCCCTGTCGATCGCCAGCAAACGTCCCGCCGGACCCAACCGTTCGAGAATGGCGGCACTATGCCCGCCGCGGCCGAATGTGGCGTCGAGGTAGACGCCGTCACTGCGGACCTGCAGGCCTTCCAGCACCTCATCGAGAAGGACCGGCTCGTGCCCCCCCATCGCCGGCTGCCCTACAGAGCCAGGGATTCCAGCTCCGCGGGCAGACCCATGCCGTCGGCTTCTTCGTCGTTAAGCCACTCGTCGCGCCGCGCACTCCAGCGCGCCGCATCCCAGAGCTCGAACTTGTTGCCCTGGCCGATCAACACCGCCTGCCGGTCCAGTCCGGCAAACTCCCGCAGCTCCTTCGGCAACAGCACTCGTCCGTGGCCATCCATGTCGATCTCCGACGCATGGCCGACCATGAGGCGCACGAGACGCCGCGACTGCCGGTTGAAGCTCGGCAGGCGAACGAGCTTGCGCTCGATTTCTTCCCAGTCGGGAAACGGGTAAAGCAACAGGCAATAATCGCGATCAACAGTCGTGACGAGACGCCCGTCGCCACGCTCCGCGAGCTGCTCGCGGTAACGCGTGGGGATGGCCATGCGTCCCTTGGCATCCAGGGTGATATTTGTTGCGCCGCGAAACATCGCTCAGACGAGGGTAAAAACCCATCTTTCCCCACATTTTTCCACTTCGCGACACTATAGGGATGCGATTCCCCCGGTGTCAACCGGTTACCGAAAATATATGCTTGCCGCACAGTAACTTAGCGCGGATCGGGGACATTGGCCCGGACTTGGGGATACGGCGCAAAATCAGCGGCTTGAGCGCGGTTTAAATAAAAGCCGGCAGGAATGCAGCCTCGCGCCGGCATAAAGCAGGTGACTCGCCTGCCCGGCGAAGGGGCACCAAGGCCAAGCCCTCCCCCCGGGGAGGGGACTTTCCATAAGAGGGAGGCCGGCCGGTAAGCCGGGTTCTGTCGAGGGCAACCATTCATCTGGGATGCGCGTCGCCGCGCACCTCGAGCGACCTACCCGGGAGCCGGTGCGGGCCACACCTGCGGCCCGAAGGCCGCGCGCTCCCCTATTTGGTCTTGCTCCGGGTGGGGTTTACCTTGCCGCGGCATGTTGCCACCCGCGCGGTGCGCTCTTACCGCACCATTTCACCCTTACCGGCCGGGCCTCGAGCCCGGCAGGCGGTATGCTTTCTGTTGCACTTTCCGTGGACTCGCGTCCCCCAGGCGTTACCTGGCACCCTGCCCTGCGGAGCCCGGACTTTCCTCCGCTGCCTTCGCGCGGCGGTTGCCTGGCCGGCTCCCACAGACAACATAGAGGCGGAACGCTCTGAACTCAAGCGAAATGGGGACATTCCTGATTTCCGCCGGAAATCAGGAATGTCCCCATTTCCCCAGTTCCACGGCTGCCCGGTAGACGACGTTGCGCCTCGCGCCGGTCAGCCGGGTCGCCAGTTTTACGGCCTGCGCCAGCGGCAGCTCGGAGAGCAGGACTTTCAGCATCTCGGTTACGCCCGCGTAATCCGGCATGTCGCCCGTTTCGCAACCTCCGGCCACAATGACGAGCTCGCCACGCTGCATGTCCGCATCCTGCGCCGCGCTTGCGGCCAGCTCGCCGAGTACGCCGTGATAGATCGTTTCGTGCAGCTTCGTCAGCTCACGCGCGACCGTGGCGGGGCGTGCCGGCCCGAAGGCAGCAGCCATGTCCTCGAGGGATCCCTGCAAGCGGCGGCCGGCTTCGTAGCAAACCAGTGTGCGCGAATCCGTCGCCAGCGCTTCGAGTCGCGCCCGCCTCGCGGCCCGGCGACTCGGCAGGAAGCCTTCGAACGCGAAGCGATCGGTCGGCAGCCCCGCGACGCTCAACGCCGCGATCGCGGCGCAGGGGCCGGGCACCGGACTGGCGCGGATGCCCGCCTCACGCAATGCCGCGAGCAGACGATAACCGGGGTCGCTGATGAGCGGCGTGCCGGCATCGGACACGAGCGCCACGTCGGCGCCTGATTCCAGACGCGCGATGAGCATGGCAATACGCTCCGCCTCATTGTGCTCGTGCAGTGAAATCAGCTCGGCACGCACACCTGAGCGGGATAGAAATCGACCGGTATGGCGGGTATCCTCGGCAGCGATGCAATCCGCATCGGTGAGCACTTGTTTCGCACGCGGGCTCAAATCGGCAAGGTTGCCGATCGGCGTGGCCACAACGAACAAGCTGCCCCGGGAATGAGAGCCCATCTCGGCGCTCCGGTGTGACGAGAGGTCAGAGCCTATCTCATAATCCCACGCGGCCGCGACGGCGGCGTGCACGGAGGGCCGTCGAGTATGCAAGCCGGATGGAATCGCAACCTCGTCGCTGTCGTGCTCCTGCTGGCGGCGCTTTTCCTGAGCGCCTGCGAAACCGGGCGCATCGTGCGGCCGCAATCGCAGACCGAGCGCGACGCGGCGCGTGCCGAGAATCTTCTGCAAGACGGCGATGCCACAGCAGCAGCGGCCCTTTACGAACAGCTCGCCGACAGCTCGCCGGCAACCGAGCGGAATCGATATCGTCTGGCGGCGGCGAACGCATGGTGGGCCGCGGGCGAAGTCGAGCGCACGCGCGCAGCCCTGAGCGACATCGAGGGAGAGCTGACGCCCGAAGAGTTGCAACTCCAGGTACCGCTCGCAGCGCGCGTGGATCTCGCGCGCGGACAACCCGAGCGTGCGCTCCAGCGGCTAGCGCGATTGCCACGCAAGCTGCCGACGCCGGTGCTGGTCAACGTGCTCGAGATCGAAGGTACGGCGCTGTTTCGTGCGGGACAGCCGTTGCGCGGCATAGAAGTCCTCGTCGAGCGTGAGGCGTGGCTCGAATCGCGCGCCGACGTGCTCGCGAATCATCGGTTGATCTGGAACAGCATGCTCGAAAGCCGGGCAGAAGATCTCCCGCCGTCAGAGACTCAGGATCCCGTCATCGCCGGCTGGCTGTCGCTCGGGCGCACGGCATTCGCGGCCGGCCGCAATTCGTCCGTGTTTCGCGAGGAGCTGAAATCCTGGCGTGAAGCGCATCCGGATCATCCGGCCAGCGCCGGGCTCCTCGAAGACATATTGCGCAGTGTACGCACGGCCATGACCTATCCCCGGCAGGTTGCGCTGCTGCTGCCGATCAGCGGTCGCGAAGCCGCCGCCGCGTCAGCCCTGCGCGATGGCTTTCTCGCCGCTTACTTCACGCAGGATGCGGAAGCAACGCGGCCTCTCGTGCAGGTTTACGATGTCGCCGAGCGCAACGCCATAAGCGTTTATCAGCAGGCTGTCCTCGACGGCGCAGACTTCATCGTCGGGCCGCTCACGAAAAGCTCGGTGCAGGCCATTGCCGAAGTGGCGGGCGAGGTGCCTACACTGGCGCTGAACTATCTGCCCGACGAGCAGCAGGTACCGCCCGCCTTCTTCCAGTTCGCGCTCGCGCCCGAGGATGAGGCGCGCCAGGCTGCGGCACGCGCGCTTGCCGAAGGCCATCGGCGGGCCATTGCCTTTGTGCCGAACAACGACTGGGGGTTTCGTGTGCTGCGGAGCTTTGCGAGCGAGCTCGAAAGCGAGGGCGGCGTGCTGCTCGACTACCGCGCCTACGACACCGGCGCGAGCGATTTCTCCGAGCCGATCGTCAAGCTGCTGCGTCTCGACGAGAGCCTCCGGCGAGAGGCGCAGCTCGAAGCGAATCTCGGCGTGCCGCTGGCGTTCCAGCCGCAGCCGCGCCAGGACATCGATTTTCTGTTTCTCGCCACGACCGCCGAACACGGACGCCTGATTCGCCCGCAGCTCCGCTTCCACTTCGCTGCAGATTTGCCGGTCTACTCTACGTCGGCCGCGTACGATCCGGCCCGCAGCTCGGACAGCGACCTGAACGGCATCATGTTCGCCGACATGCCCTGGACGATCGCGCCGGATGCCGCGTCGCAGGCGATCAAGGAAACCCTCGAGAATTTCTGGCCGGCGCGTGCAGACCGCTGGGCCCGCCTTTACGCCATGGGCTTCGATGCCTATAGGCTCGTACCCCGGCTGCACAATGAACCTCATTCGCTGGGCGGCACGCTGCCCGGGATGACGGGCGTGCTCAGCATGGATGAGCGCGGCCGCATTCACCGCGACCTGGAATGGGCACAGTTTCGCTCCGGCACGCCGCAGGAGCTGGCCAGCGCCGTAACCGATCTGCACCCCGGGGAGTGAACGATCTTGACGATCCTGCAACGCAGGGGCGAGTCCGGCCGCCGCGCTGAAGCGCAGGCGCAACGATATCTCGAAGCACACGGACTCGGGCTCGTTACGAGCAATTATCGCTGCCGCAGCGGGGAGCTGGACCTCGTGATGTTCGACAAAGAGGCGCTGGTGATCGTCGAGGTGCGCTACCGGTCGCGCAGCGAATTCATGCGCGCGGAGGAATCGGTCGACTGGCGGAAGCAGGCGCGGCTCATCCGCGCGACCGAACATTTCCTGCTCGGCCGCCGGGACTTGAGCGAAATGCCAGTGCGTTTCGACGTGCTGGCGGTGGCCGGCGATGGCGCAGTGACCTGGATTCGGGATGCATTTCAGACCTGACAGGCGAGACAGATGAGCGCCGAAAAGCGCGTGCGCGAACATTTCGAGCAAAGCATCGCGACGAAACGTGAGGCGGTCGCCGTACTGGCGCCGGCCATCGTGCGCGCTGCGCAGAGCATCACGCAGTGCCTGCTCGATGACGGCAAGGTCCTGAGCTGCGGCAACGGAGGATCGGCCGGCGACGCGCAGCATTTTTCGTCGGAAATGCTGAATCGCTTCGAGCGGGAGCGGCCCGGGTTACCGGCGATTGCGCTGACCACCGACAGCTCGACGATCACCTCGATCGCCAACGACTACGCTTACGAGGACATTTTTTCAAAACAGGTGCGCGCGCTCGCGCAGCCGGGAGACGTGCTGCTCGCGATCACGACCTCAGGCAATTCAGAAAACGTCGTGCGTGCGGTGACTGCGGCGCACGAGCGCAAGGCGCGCGTCGTCGGCCTGACGGGCCGCGACGGCGGTACGCTTGCGAGCATGTTTCGCGAAGGCGACGTGGAAATCCGCGTGCCCGCTACGAACACGGCACGCATCCAGGAAGTGCACCTGCTCGTCATCCACTGCATCTGCGATCTCATCGATCGGCAATTGCTGGGCGCTGATGGCTGATCTTTATTTCATACGCCGGCCATCTCAGACAAGTGAACGTGCGCATAGCCGAGCCGATCGACGGACCGCGCAACGGACGGGCTCGTGGTCGAGCGCATCCAGCGCGGTTGGCGAAGCAAGTTGAGCGGCGCGTACACATCGCGGACGAAACTTACTGACCAAATCGCGTCCGCTCCAACGAGCGCCGCGACGGCGATGCAACACAGTGACCGCCCCTACTTGATGATCTTGAGGTGCGGGGGCTTCGTTTTGCTTGATGGGCCGTCCGCAGCGGGCTTGTCTGAGGCGCCCGGCTCCGGCTCGGTGAACAGCATGCCCTGGCCTGTCTCTCGCGCATAGATACCGAGCACCGCGTGCATGGGCACGCGGACCTGCTGCGGCGCGCCGCCGAAACGCGCCTCGAATTCGACAAAGTCGTTTCCGAGGCGGAGGCTTCGGGTGGCGTCGGTGCCGACGTTGAGGATGATCTTGCCGTCCTCGACGTATTTGCGCGGCACATCGACGCCTTGGATGGACGCGTCGATGACCAGGTGAGGTGTCTGGCCGTTATCGACCATCCACTCGTGCATGGCTCGAATGAGATAGGGCCGCCGCGACTGCGTGGGTTTCTCGCCCATTACTGCCGCATTTCCTGCTCGAGCTCGGTCAGGCTCTCCTGGAATGACGGCCGGCTGAAGATCTCGTCCATGTAACGCTGGATCGGTTTGGCCTGCGCCGGCAGATCGATGCCGAACACCGGCAGACGCCACAGTATCGGACCGATGCTCGCATCGACGAGCGAGAATTCTTCGCTCAGAAAAAATGTCTTCGCCTTGAATACGTCGGCGCTCGAAAGGATGCTGTCGCGGAGAATCTTGCGCGGCTTGTCGCTGGCTTTCTTGTCGCCGGCCTCGTCGATCTGCTGGGCGAGCCCGTACCAGTCTTTTTCAATCCGGTACAGCGCGAGCCTGAACTGTGCGCGCGTGACGGGGTCGACGGGCATCAGCGGCGGGTGCGGAAAGCGCTCGTCGAGATACTCCATGATGACCCGCGAGTCGTACAGCACGAGATCGCGATCCACCAGTGTCGGCACGCTGTGATAAGGATTGAGGTCCAGCAGGTCCTCGGGCAGATCCGCGCCCTCGACGCTGACGATGTCGATATTGATGCTCTTCTCGGCAAGCACGAGCCGTGTCCGATGGCTGTGCGGGTCGAGCGGCCTCGAGAACAGGGTCATCACGGATCGCCGGTTGGAAACTATTGCCATTATTGTACCCGCTTCCAGTATTCCTTCTTGAGCATCCAGGCAAACAGCAGGAAGACGAGCAGGAACAGAATCACCAGAACGCCCAGGTTGCGCCGCTCGAGCTGCACGGGCTCGCTGACATAGTCGAGGAAGTTGGCGATATCGCGCACGAAACGGTCATATTCCTCGGCGGAAAGCACACCTTGCGTGACCGGCTCGAAACGCACGAACTCCCGGTTTACGCCGCCATCCGCGGCCTGCTCTTCGTGAAAGATCGCTTCCTGCCAGCCCTGCAGCTCCCACAGCACGTGCGGCATCGCCGAGGCTTCCAGCACCCGATTATTGACGCCGGTCGGCCGCTCGTCGTCGAGATAGAAAGACTTCAGATAAGAATAAATGTAGTCCACGCCTTCGCTGCGCGCCGTGAGCGAAAGATCCGGCGGCGCCACACCGAACCACCGCTCGGCGTCTTCTGCCGGCATCGCATTCGTCATGGCGTCGTAGGGTCTTTCGCCGGTGAACATCAGGTTCTCGATGAGCTGCTCCTCGCTCAGGCCCAGATCCTCCGCCAGCCGGTTGTAACGCACGTACTTCGCGGAATGGCAGCCCAGACAATAGTTGACAAAGTACTTGGCGCCGCGCTGCAGGGACTCAACGTTGCCGACGTAATTATGCGCCGGCTGAATGGCCTGACTCTCGCCTTCGGTGACGGCGGTGGCAAGTGCCGGGACGAGCAGCGCCATGACGGCGCCGATGACCGTCAAGCGCAGGGAGTCCGCGTTAATCATGCCCCCTTACCCGGTCCGGGAGCGGCCTGGTGTTGTCCCAGCGCGAATAAAACGGCATCGCGGCGAAAAACAGGAAGTAAATGACCGTGAACAACCGCGACAGATTCGTATAAACGGTCGTGGCCGGCTGCATACCGAGATAACCGAGCGCCACGAAGCTCACGGCGAATGAGCCGAGCGCCAGCTTCGTCATCCAGCCCTTGTAGCGAATCGAACGGACCGGTGAGCGATCCAGCCAGGGCAGAAAGAACAGCAGAAACACCGCGAGCCCCATCAGGATCACGCCGAAGGTCTTGTCGGGAACCGCGCGGAGAATCGCGTAAAACGGCGTGAAGTACCAGACGGGCGCGATGTGCTCGGGCGTCCTCAGCGGATCGGCCGGCTCGAAGTTGGCGTGCTCGATGAAATAGCCGCCCATGTCGGGCGCGAAGAACACGATCGCGGAGAAAATGATGGCGAACACGATGAAGCCGACGAGATCCTTGACCGTGTAATAGGGATGGAACGGAATGCCGTCGATTGGATGAATGCCGTCATCGCCCTTCTGGTCCTTGATCTCGATGCCGTCCGGGTTGTTCGAGCCGACCTCGTGCAGCGCCATGATGTGCGCGACGACGAGAAATACGAGCGCGAGCGGCAGAGCGACAACGTGCAGCGCGAAAAAGCGGTTCAGCGTGATGTCCGAAATATAGAAATCGCCGCGAATCCATTCCGCGAGACCCTCGCCGATGACCGGGATCGCGCCGAACAGCGACACAATCACGGTGGCCCCCCAATAGGACATCTGCCCCCACGGCAGCAGATAACCGAAAAAGGCTTCAGCCATCAGCGACAGGTAAATGAGCATGCCGAAGATCCAGATCAGCTCGCGCGGCTTGCGGTAGGAGCCGTACAGCAGGCCGCGGAACATGTGCAGGTAGATCACGACGAAGAACGCCGAGGCGCCGGTCGAATGGATGTAGCGGATCAGCCATCCCCATTCCACATCGCGCATGATGTACTCGACCGAGGCGAAGGCTTCCTCGGCCGACGGCTTGTAGTTCATGGTGAGGAAAATGCCCGACACGATCTGGACGATGAGCACGACCAGCGCCAGGGCGCCGAAGTAGTACCAGAAGTTGAAGTTCTTCGGCGCGTAATATTCCGAGGCATGCTCGCGAAAGAGCTTGCTCATCGGGAAGCGCGCGTCGATCCACTCGCGCACGCCGTGCAGCCTGGCGCCGAGCCAGTCCCAACCGCTGACTTCGCCGATGCCCATCAGGCGGACCCTGTGTCGGAGCCGACCAGGATCACCGATTCGCCGAGAAACCGGTACGGAGGCACGAGCAGGTTGAGCGGCGCGGGCACGCCCTTGTAGACGCGGCCGGCCAGGTCGAACTTGGAGCCGTGACAGGGACAGTAGAACCCGCCCGGCCAGCCGGCGCCCATCTCCTCGCCGTTGGGCTGCAGCCGCGGCAGGGGCGAACAGCCGAGATGCGTGCAGGTGCCGACCACGACGAGGATTTCCGGACGTATGGAGCGGTATTCGTTCTGCGCGTAGGGCGGCTGTTGTTCCTGCTCCGAGGCGGGGTCGCGCAGTTCCGCGTCATGCGCGACAAGCTGATCGAGCATCGCGGGCGTGCGCCTGAGCGCCCAAACCGGCTTGCCGCGCCATTCGGCCTTGATCATGGCTCCCGGATCGAGCTTGCTGACGTCCAGCTCGACGGGCGCGCCGAGCGCCTCGGCGCGGGCGCTGGGCTTCAGCGAGAACAGGAACGGCGCTGCGGCGAGCGCGGCGCCTGCAACTCCCGTGACGGTCGTCGCGACGGTGAGAAAATGACGTCGGCTCGCGTCAACGTCGTCGCTCATCTGGGCCTCTCCGATGCAAAATTCCGACGTCTTGGCGGTCGTTGCTCATCCGGCCGTCGCCGAATGCAAGGTTGCGACCGCCCGACAGCTTGCTGCTGAAGTCGCCCGCCATCAATCCGCCGCCGGACGACAGCGGCGATTGATTTCATTCACGGCTGGTGGCACAAGAAAATGGGGCATTATACACAGTCTGCAGCCGCCCACGCCCCGGCCGGCGCCCGGATACTCAGTCTCTATGGCCCGATTCCGAACGCTGTTTGTGTTCCTGCTGCAGTCGGCGGTCGTGGGACTCGCAGCGGCCTTCCTGATCGTCTTCTTCAACTCCGGGCTCCTGACCGGCGCGGGCCCGGAGGGCTCGTCGCGCGCGCACCGGCCGGCATCTTACGCCGAAGCCGTCGCAGATAGCGCGCCGGCAGTGGTCAGCATCTATACCGAGCGTGTCGTCACCG
>JACDCP010000226.1:0-3655 GCA_013817465.1 Gammaproteobacteria bacterium
AGGGCCGGACACGGGTGAGACGGCAATCGCGCCCGCTGAGCAGGTCGCGGAAGAGCCGGCGCTCGAAGAGTTGCCGGCTGCCGATCCGGCCCTCGAAGAGTTGCCGGCCATCGATCCGGCACTCGTAGAACCCCCCGTTTTCGTCGACATTCCGCGAAATGAAGCGCGTGTCGAACGCGGCGACGAGCAGGCGCAGACGGTCCCGGAAACTGTGACCGGCGTGGCGCCAGGCGGGGACGTGGCAGCGCTGCTCGCGGAAGCGCAGGGACAGTTTGAGGAGCGGAAATTAACCACACCCCCTGGTGACAACGCGCGGGAAACCTGGCTCGAGGTGCTTGATCTGGAGCCGTCTCATGCGGGAGCGCGGCAAGGGCTCGAGCGTATCGAGGCGACTTATCTGCGCTGGGCAGATGAGGCCGAGGGCCGTGAGCGGTGGAACGAGGCTCGCATCTATTATCGTCGCGCGCAGAGGCTGTCACCGGAAGATGCGTCGATTGCTGAGGCCATCGAGCGTGTGCTCGAGCGGGAAAGCGCAGAATCCGCGCCAGTGGTTGTCGATAATCAACAGCAGGACACGACGCTGATCAGCGCGGTGCGCGACGGGGATGTCGTCGCCCTGGCGGAGGCGGTCAGTGCAGGCGCTGCCGTCGATACACGCGATGAGCGTGGAAAGACGGCCATGATGTGGGCGGCCGAGCTCGGCGCCATGCCCATCGTGCGCGAGCTCGAAGCGCAAGGCGCCGATCCGAACCTCGTGGCGGACTCCGGCGATACTGCGCTGATGTATGCGGCGCAAGACGGACACGCCGATATCGTGCGTTATCTCATAGACAACGGCGGGGCCGTGGATCAGACCAACGGTCTCGGCTGGACGGCCTTGATGTATGCATCCGTCGGCGGCCACGATGCGGCCGTGCGAGAGCTGCTGGCGCGCGGCGCCGATGTGAACGCCCTGAGTCAGGAACGCAAATCGCCGCTGATGGCGGCTGCGCGCAACGGTCATGCCGCCGTCGTGCGCAGCCTCGCCGATGCCGGCGCCCGCGTGAATCAGATGGACCGCTCCGGCTGGACCGCGTTGATGTACGCGGCCTGGCAGGGGCACACTGACGTCACGGACGCATTGCTCGCGGGAGCAGCGAACCTCGATGTCAGAAATGCCGAAGGGCAAACTGCGCTGACGCTGGGGATCGTGCGGCGCAATCGGGAAGTCATCGACCGGCTCGTGCAGGCCGGCGCCCAGCGCTGACGCGCTCCATTATTGCCGGCTCACGCCGGAACCAGCTCAGGATGAAGTTTCGTCCGGATCGGCGCGGTGAAAACCCCCGCGGATCCCGAGCGGCCCGCGGGGCAGGTAGATCTGCATCCGGCGGCCGTCACGCACCACGTCGAGCACGACAGTCTGGTTCGGGCTGCCGCCACGCGACTGCTCGATCAACTCGCCGACCGTGAACAGGCGTCGCCCCGCGTACGACAACAGCATGTCGCCAGGCTGCAAACCGGCGCGTTCGGCCGGCGAGCCGTCGAGCACGTCCTGTACCGCAATGCGATTCGGTTGCCCCATGGCATACAGGAACCTGTCGTAGGATTCGTCGCCGATGGATTCGCGCAGGGACTCGCGCTGTTCCTGATTGGCGCGAACGGCGTCGGCAAAACGCTGTGTGCCGGTCCAGCCTTCCTGTTCGGCTGCATACTGCAGATTCATCATCTCCAGATCGAGCGCATCCATCCCGGCCTTGATACGGCGCGCCTGGATTTCATCGATGCCGGCCGCGACGAGCGCACTCAGCGTCATGCTTTCCGAAGTGCCGGGTGGCGCGTCGATGAACTCCGCTTGCGAAGCTTCGACCGCAGATTGCTCGCCGCCGGATGTGCGGCGCACTGCCTGCAGCTCCGCGGCCAGCGCCTCGAGCTTCTGCTCGAGACGCCGGCGCTCGAGCACTTCGGCATCGACGATGGCCGCGAGGGATTCAAGCATCGCGTGAACGGGATCGCCGGCGCCGGCTGGCGCCACCGGGGCAGGAGAAATGCGCGACAAGGCGCTGTTCGCCGGGCGATTATCGAGCGCGAGCCAGCTCACGAGCAGGCCGGAGCCGAGCGCTAAAATCACCAACCCGAGGATTTTGGCCATTGTGATTCACCGTATGTCCGTCCGAACACGATCGGCTCTGTGCTTCAGTATAGACGCGATAACACGCTCGGCGTTCCGGCTTCGCGCCCATCCGATTCGCAAGCCGGTACAGGGCATATCCCGTGGTTGCATACGTTGGCCGGCAACGCGCGATGATGCCGGGCTGCAAAGCCCGTCATGCGATAATCGCGGCTGCACAGGCAGAGGAAACAGGATGGCAGTTTCGACTTCGGCCAGGAAGCGTCCGACAGAAGCGCTCGCCCAGGCGTTGTGCGGGCTCATGGCAGGCGCCGCCGATCCGCTGGGCCGAGCCTGCATCGGCCTGGCGAGCCATCACGCGCGACATCCGCTGCTCGAGGTAGAGGTTGCGCAGCTTTACGATGATATGCCTGCGTGGCTGCACATGAAAGCGGCCGCGGAGCCCTGTGAAGACGACGTGGCGTCACTCGATCAGCGGCAAGCCCGCGCGTTGCTCGAGAGCTTGCAGCAGATCGAGCCAGCCCTCGCACATTATTTGTTTCGGGCCGCTTGCGGCTGGGTGCCTTGTCCGCACGAGCCGGCTATCGTGAGCTGGTTGTCGGCACGCCGCGAGCAGTTCGCCTCCGTGCTCGGTCGCGACCTGGCTTGCGCTTCGAAAAAGGTCCTGCAGCTCGGCGATCCGGGAATCCGCTCGCGCGAGGACTGGTCGGTGGCGATCGACGCAAGCGGTGCGACGGACCAGGACATCACCGTGGGCCGTTATGCGGAAGTTCGCGCGGTCTACGGCACGCCAGCCTACGCCTCGATATTCAACCCGGCGGAACGCCGCAATGTGCACCTGGGGCTGGATCTCGGCGTGCCGGCCGGCACACCGGTGCATGCGCCGCTCGAAGGTATGGTGCACAGCTTTGCAGATAACGACGTTGCCGGCGACTACGGGCCGACTATCATTCTGGAGCACCGGCCGGACAGCCTCGTAGCGCCGTTCTATACGCTTTACGGCCATCTGCATCGCCCGTCACTGGACAACCTTGCGCAGAGGCAGCCGATCGCGCGCGGGCAGCGCATCGGCTGGATCGGGGATTCGCACGAGAACGGCGGCTGGCCGCCGCATCTGCACTTCCAGATCATGACCGACATGCTGGGTCTGTCAGGCAATTTCTACGGTGTCGGCGAGGTGAGCAAGCTCGCCTTGTGGAAAAGCATTTGCCCGGATCCGAACCTGATTCTGGGCATGAGCCCCTGACAGCGATGCTGCCCGCCACCTCGCTGCGCAACGTCGCGATCATCGCCCACGTCGATCACGGCAAGACGACCCTCGTCGATCAGCTCCTCAAACAATCGGGGACGCTGGATGCGCGGCTCGAGCTGCCCGAGCGCGCGATGGATACGAACGACCTCGAGCGCGAACGCGGCATCACCATTCTCGCCAAGAACACGGCGATCCGCTGGCGCGACTGGCGCATCAACATCGTCGACACGCCGGGCCACTCGGATTTCGGCGGCGAAGTAGAACGCGTGCTGTCGATGGTCGACAGCGTGCTGCTG
>JACDCP010000226.1:3665-5152 GCA_013817465.1 Gammaproteobacteria bacterium
GCGTGCTCCTGCTCGTCGATGCCGTGGATGGACCGATGCCGCAGACCCGCTTCGTCACCCAGAAAGCCTTCGCCCGCGGCTTCACGCCGCTCGTCGTCATCAACAAGGTCGACCGGCCAGGCGCGCGCCCCGGCTGGGTCCTGGATCAGACTTTCGATCTGTTCGACAGGCTCGGCGCGACCGATGAGCAACTCGATTTTCCGGTGATCTATGCGTCGGCGCTGCGCGGTTACGCCGGAGTGAGTCCCGACGTCGAGCAAGGCGACATGACACCCCTGTTCGAGGCTGTCATAGCCAGGGTGCCGCCGCCGCGCGTGGACCCCGACGGGCCGCTGCAGCTTCAGGTGTCGAGCCTCGACTACGACGCCTACGTCGGCGTGCTGGGGATCGGGCGCATCAGCCGCGGCTGCGCGCGATCCGGCGCCGCGGTCTCGGTGATCGCAACGGACGGTTCCCGGCGCAACGGTCGCTTGAACGAGTTGTACGGCTTTCACGGGCTCGGCCGATTGCCCGTCGAAGAAGCAGGCGCCGGCGATATCGTCGTGTTCAGCGGCATCGAGGACCTGCGCATCTCGGACACGATCTGCGACCGGGAGCAAGCGGAAGCGATGCCCGCCCTGAAAGTGGACGAACCCACGATCAGCATGACCTTTCAGGTCAACAAATCGCCGTTCGTCGGGCGGGAAGGCAAATACGTGACCAGTCGCCGGATTCGCGAGCGCCTGGAGCAGGAGCTCAAGCACAATGTCGCGCTGCGCGTCGATATCACCGACGATCCGGATAAATTCCGCGTCGCCGGCCGCGGCGAGCTGCATCTGGGCATCCTGATCGAAAACATGCGGCGCGAAGGCTACGAGCTGGCGGTCTCGCGCCCCGAAGTGATCGAGCGGGAGATCGACGGCGAGCGCTGCGAGCCATGGGAGTTTCTCACGGTCGACTTTCAGGCGGACTATCAGGGACAGGTCATGAGCGCGCTGGCGGAGCGCAAGGGCGAGCTGCTCAGCATGCAGCCGGACGGCACCGGGCGGGTGCGCCTGGAATACCGGATTCCGGCGCGCGGGCTGATCGGCTTTCGCACGGAATACCTCACCGGCACCGCCGGCACGGGTCTGCTGTATCACGTTTTCGACCGCTATGACCGCCGCGTGCCGGGCGCGATCGCTCAACGCCAGAACGGCGTCATGGTGTCGACCATCGACGGCAAAGCGCTTGCCTACGCCTTATTCAATTTGCAGGACCGCGGCCGGCTGTTCATCGGTCACGCCGAGCCGGTTTATGAAGGCATGATCGTGGGCATGCACAGCCGCGGCAGCGACCTGCCGGTGAACCCGACCAAAGCCAAGCAGTTGACCAACATACGAGCGGCAGGCTCGGACGAAAACATCCTGCTGACGCCGCCGGTGCGCTTCTCGCTAGAGCAGGCGCTGGAATTTGTGGATGACGATGAGCTCGTGGAAGTGACACCGCAGAGCATCCGCCTGCGCAAG
>JACDCP010000023.1:0-4988 GCA_013817465.1 Gammaproteobacteria bacterium
TTCGAGTACGAGGCCACGGTAGCGGGGCAGACGAAAGTGCGCGAGCCTGACTGGCCAATGACACTCGGCGGTACGGTTACTGACGGCGAAGTGGTGTGGACCGCACGCTCGATCAGCAATGCGAGCCTGGTCAAGACCATCACTGCCAGCAACTGGGCGGCGGAGACCGGCGTGTCCATTGAGGGTGAGGCGACCGAGAACAGCGCGGGTGAGCAGAAGACCGCTGCGTTCCTCATTGCTGAGTCGGCCGGCAAGAAGTTGTCGGTCGTCAACACCGTGACCTTCTCCGACACGCACAAGGAGCAGTTCCGCCTCGAGGTTACGGTGGAGTAGGTGCCGCTCGCACCGCCGACACACAAGCCGCCGGGGCACAGGACGCGGCAGCAGTATCAGCGCGACCTGGACGCAAGGCGAGGCACCACGGCGGAGCGCGGCTACGGTTCGCGCTGGCGCAGCGTCCGCGCGGTACATCTGCAGTCCGAGCCGCTTTGTCGCTTCTGCGCAGCGTGCGGCCACGTCAAGGCCGCGCACGAGGTCGACCACGTGGACGGCGACTCGGGCAACAATGCAGCGGAGAATCTGCGCAGTTTGTGCAAGTCTTGTCATAGTCGACGTACGGCATCCGAGCAGGGCTTCGCGCGGCGTCGGTAGGGGGCGGGTCAAAAGTTGCCAGCCTGGCGCGCGTGACCGCCGCCCAGTCATTTTTTTGCGCGTGCGATTCAGAAAAACCCGTTTTTTAAACTATGCCACGACCTCGCAAGCCGCATCAGTTCAAAGTGATCGATGGCACGGTGCAGAAATGTCGCAGCTCACCGCCGTCGCTCGAGGTTGCGGTACTCGATGACGTACCGCCGGCGCCGGACTGGTTGCCGAACGCGCATGCGAAAAAAGAATGGACGCGCATCGCGAAGATTCTCGTCGAGAATAAGATACTGACCGACGCTGCGCTGACGGCGCTCGGGCACCTGTGTGCACTGCACGGCAAGATCGCGCAACTGTGGGCAGCTGGTGAAGCACCGACCGGTCACCTGTATGCGCAATACCGAGCGCTATGCAATGACTTCGGGCTAACCCCGAAGCACGACAAGGTGCATCCTGTTGCGACGAAAGAAAAAGGTAACCCGTTCGAGAAGTTCACGGGCAAAGGGCCGCCGGCCGCGAACAAGGGCAAGCGCAAGAAGTAGCGCACCGGTCGTCACGACGGGCGACTTCGTCGCCATCGCGATCGCCTATGCAGACGAGGCGATAAAGGATCGCAAGCGGCGCCGCTTCGGCAAGTGGATCAGGCTCGGTGCGAAGCGTTTCAAGAAGGACCTGCGGCGCGCGCGCTATGCGCGCTGCTCATTCTGTTTCGATTACGCGCTCGCGAATCAGGCTTGCGAGTTTCTCGAGTGCTTGCCGCACGTCGAGGGCGAGTGGAACGGGCCGCTCATCAAGCTCGAGCCGGCACAGATTTTCTTCGTCGTGCAGCTGTTTGGCTTCCGCCGGCGTGCGGATGGCGCGCGCCGTTTCACCACTGCGCTCTTCGCGGTGGCGAGGAAGGCAGCGAAGTCGACGCTGGCAGCCGGCATCCTGCTCTATTGCCTGTGCTGCGAGCCGGAGAATGGTCCGCAGATCGTCTGCGCCGCGACCACCGGCGACCAGGCGCGCATCGTCTGGGCTGTCGCGAGGCGCATGGTCGAGCGCACCCACGACCTGCAGGCGACGTTTGACATCCAGGCCTGGGCGAATGCGATATCGCGGCACGAGGTCGGCGGTACCTTCAAGCCGATCAACGCGAAGGCGAGCACGCAGGACGGGCTGAATCCGTCGGCGCTCAGTTTCGACGAGTTGCATGCGCACAAGACGCACGATCTGTTCAACGTCCTGCGCTCCGCGACGGGTGCGCGGAAGAACCCGCTGTTCCTGTACACGACGACCGAGGGCTATGAGAATCCGGGCCCATGGGCCGAGACGCGCCACTTCGCGCAGCAGCTCCTCGAGGGCGTGTTCGAGGCCGATCACTTCCTGGTCGCCTACTACGCGGTGGACGACGACGATGACGACTTTGACGAGTCGGCGTGGATCAAGGCGAACCCGTTGCTCGGCATAACGCCGACGCTGGAAAAGATGCGCGAGCTCGCCATCGAGGCGAAGCACGCGCCAGGCGCGCTCGCCGAGTTCCGTATCAAGCGGCTCAATCGCCGCTCCTCGTCGGCGACCGGCTGGATCGACCTGCGCCGCTGGAAACGCTGCTCAGGAACTGTGCCGCTCGACGAGTTGCACGGCGTGCCCTGCTGGGGCGGGCTCGATCTTGCGAGCACGCGCGACCTGTGCGCCTGGCGGCTGGTCTGGCTGCAGGACGAGACGTACTACACCTGGGGACGGTTCTGGGTGCCGGCTGAGGCGGTTAAACAGCGCACCGAGCGCGGCAGCGTGCCCTACCAGGCATGGGTGACGAGCGGTTGTCTGACCCAGACCGAGGGCGACGTCGCCGACTATGCACTGATCACGCGCGAGATCCTCGAGGATTGGGAGCGGTTCCAGCCGGCGAGCACCGGCTACGACGCATGGAACGCAGCGGGAGTCATCCCGGATCTGGGTGCCGCCGGTATGCCGCTCGAGCAGTTCATTCAGGGCCCGCGCAGCTACAACCCGGCCATGCAGGCTTTCGAGCGCGCCTACGTGGCGGGCAAACTCCGGCACGGGGGCGACCCGGTGCTGACCTGGAACGCGGCCAACCTGGTGCCGAGGCGTGATGCGAATATGAATCTGGCACCCGACAAGAAACGCTCGGCCGAGAAGATCGATGGCATGGTCGCGCTGCTCATGGCGTTCGGACTGGCGGTGGCGGGCGAGGATACGGGCATCAGCGGGTTCCTTGCGGCGCCGATCATCGTATGAAGTTGATGCCTGCGGCACGCACCAGACAGAGGGCTCCGGGCCGCGTGAAGTCATTGTTGCTCGGCTGGTTGGGCATCCCGATCACGCTCACCGACCATTCGTTCTGGTCGACGTATTACGGCGCGGAGTCGTCCAGCGGCAAGAGTGTAACGGCTGATACAGCCCTTAAACTCTCGGCGGTCTGGGGCTGCGTGCGGCTGCTTGCCGGCACGATTTCCACGCTGCCGCTGGGATTCTTCGAACGGTTGCCGGACGGCGGGCGTAAGCCGGCAACGGATCATGCGCTGTACGAAATTCTGCATCACCAGCCGAACGCCGACATGACGGCGGTGCAATTCTGGGAGGCTTTCGTCACCAGCATGTTGCTGTGGGGGAATGCCTATGCGGAAAAAAACCAGATGGGCGACCGGGTGGTGTCGCTCGATCTGCTGCTGCCCGATCGCATTGCGCTGCGGCGCCTGAAGTCAGGTGCGCTCGAGTATCGCTATCACGACCTGGACGGCAGGCTGCGCGTGATCAGCGAAGAGCGGATCATGCACGTCCCTGCACTGACCACGGACGGCCGCTGCGGCTTTTCGCCGATCCGCCAAGGGGCCAATGTATTCGGCACGGCGCTCGCGACTGACGAGGCAGCGGCCAAGTCGTTCACCAACGGGTTGCTGCCGGCCGTTTACTTCAAAATGGAATCGACGCTCACGCCGGCGCAACGTACGGAGTTCCGTGTCAATCTGGAGGCACTGCGCGGCTCACTCAACGCCGGCAGGTCGCCGTTGCTCGAATCCGGCATGACTGCGGAGGCAATCTCGATCAACCCGCGGGATGCGCAACTCCTGGAATCGCGCGCCTGGAGCGTGGAGGAAATCTGTCGCTGGTTCGGTGTGCCGCCCTTCATGGTCGGCCATACGGCGCCCTCGACTACGTGGGGCACCGGAATTGAGCAGCAGATGATCGGGTTCCTGACCTTCTCGCTGCGCCCGTGGCTGGCGCGCATCGAGCAGGCGGCGCGCCGGTCCTTACTTACGGCGGCCGAGAGGCCGCGCTATTTCGCGGAGTTCTCGATCGAGGGACTGCTGCGCGCTGACAGCGCTGCGCGCTCTGCCTTTTATTCGCAGATGACGCAGAACGGACTGATGACCCGCAACGAGGGCCGGCAGAAAGAGAACATGCCGCCGAAGCCCGGCGGCGACGTGCTCACCGTGCAAACTAATTTGACAGCCATCGACAAGCTGAACGTTGCGAGCGATGGCGACGCCGTGAAGAATGCTTTCAGGAACTGGTTACGCGAGGAACAGGTATGAACATGAAGCGCAGAATCCTGAAGAGCAGGGATTTCGACCTGCAAATTAAAGCCGTCAGAGAAGACGGCTTTTTTTCCGGTTACGCATCCGTGTTCGGAGTCGTGGACTCGTACGACGAAGTTGTCGAGCCCGGTGCGTTCAAGCTCACGCTGGCCGAGATCCAGCACAAAGGGCGGCCGTTGCCGGTTCTGTGGCAGCACAGCGACACGGTAGGGGTTCTTGACTCGATCGTCGAGGACGAGACCGGACTCTATGTCGAGGGCCGTCTGGCGATTGGCAAAGTGAATCAGGCCGACGAAGCCCACGCGCTCATGTTGATGAATGCCGTGTCTGGTCTCTCGTTCGGCTATTTCGTGCGCGAGTCAAATCTCGATGAGAAGACCGGCATCCGGCACCTGACCAGGCTTGATCTCGTCGAGGTGTCGATCGTTACTTTCCCGGCGAACGACGAGGCGCGCATCGATGCGGTCAAAGCGAAGCTGGAGCAGGGTGAATTGCCGACCCTGCGCGAATTTGAGGAAGTCCTGCGGGACGCAGGATTCTCGAAATCTCAGGCCCCTGTGGTCGCCAAATTGGGTCTGGGATATCTGCTCGACCGGAGGGACTCTGGTAGCACGGCGAAACAAGTCTCTGGGCTGCTGAGCAGCTTTTCTCTCCAATCGAGGATTTAATCATGAGCAAAGACACCGAGTCCGAGGCCGACCTGAAAGTCGTCACGGGCGAACTCAAGCGAATTGGCGATGAAGTGAAAGCCTTCGCTGAGCAGGCCGAGAAAGAGATCAAGGCCAGCGGCGAGATGTCTAAAGA
>JACDCP010000023.1:4998-17011 GCA_013817465.1 Gammaproteobacteria bacterium
TCTAAAGAGTTGAAGTCGAAGGTCGACGAGACCTTGGTCAAGCAGTCCGAAGTTCAATCTCGCCTGAGCGAGATTGAGCAGAAGCTGACCCGCCGCGGCGGCGGCGGCGAGGAAGAGCGGAAGTCGGTCGGCCAGCGTGTCGTCGAGAATGACAACGTCAAGAGCATGATGGGCGCACGGGACGGCCGCGTGAGGGTGTCGCTGAAAGCGATTACCAGCGTGGTCGGATCGGGCGGCGATCTCACCGAACCCATGCGCGTGCCGACTATCGTCCGCGTTCCAGATCGGCGGCTGACGGTGCGCGACCTGCTGACGCCTGGCCGGACCACCTCTAACGCCATCGAATACGTGCAGGAGACCGGCTTCACCAACCTGGCGGCCATCGTGTCAGAGACTGTGCAGAAGCCGGAATCCGACCTCGACTTCGAACTCAAGACCACGCCGGTCGTGACCATCGCCCATTGGGTGCAGGCATCGAAGCAGATTCTGGACGACGCACCGATGCTGGCATCCTACATCGACGGCCGTCTGCGCTACGGGTTGATGTACGTCGAGGAACTGCAGCTGCTGAAGGGCTCTGGCACGGGTGGCAATCTGGATGGCATCCACACCCAGGCGACAGCGTTTGTGCCCGCTTTTGCGGTTGTCATGCAGCAGCACATCGATGAACTTCGGCTTGCGCTGCTGCAGGCGGAACTCGCTGAATATCCTGCGACAGGCATCGTCACCAACCCGATCAACTGGGCGCGTATCGAACTCACCAAGACCAGCGACGGTCAGTATCTGTTCGCGAACCCTACGCAGATGTCTGGACCCAACCTGTGGGGCAAACCGGTGGTCGCGACGCAGGCAATGGACGAGGACGAGTTCCTGGTCGGTGCGTTCCGCCTGGGCGCTCAGCTGTTCGATCGCGAGGATGCCAACGTGCTCATCTCCACTGAGGACCGCGATAACTTTATCAAAAACTTGGTGACGATTCGCGCCGAGGAACGTCTCGGTCTGGCTGTCTATCGGCCGGAGGCGTTCATCAAGGGAATCTTCTCGACGATCACCTGATGTCGAGGCAAACGGGCGGGGGGAGCTTGTCCCCCGCCTCCTTTAAGGATCTCTGACATGGTTACGATGACTGCAATACAGGGCTTCTATTCGAGCGGGCTTGGTAACGTGCGCCGGCGTGCGCAGTTCGATGTCAACGACGCGGCTGCCCGCGACCTCGAAAAGCGCGGGCTCGCGGTGAAAATGCAGGCGCCGCCGCGCAACAAGATGGCGCTTGATCACCAGGGAAAATCGCCGGCCGGTGGCGAGGAGCAACCGTCGTCTGTATCGCCTCCGGCCCGAGCCTCACGCAGGCCGATTGCGAAAGCGTCCGCAGCTGGAAGAAAGCGGAAGAAGAAGCGCGGCGCGTAATTGTCGTCAACACGAGCTTCCGTATGGCGCCGTGGGCCGACGTGCTGTACGGCTGCGATGAGCGTTGGTGGCGCGAGTATTTCGTCGAGGCTGATCGAGCGTTTCGCGGCGAGATGTGGACCATCAACGAGAACGCGCGTGACCGGTTCGGCCTGAACTGGATTCGCGGCGGACCGATCGACGGCCTGTCCCGGGCGCACGACTCGATCCGCACCGGGCGCAACAGCGGCTTTCAGGCGATCTGCCTGGCGTATCTTTTCGGGGCGGTACGGATTCTGCTGCTCGGCTACGATTTCCAGCGCACTGACGGCAGGTCGCACTGGCATGGCAACCATCCGCGCGGGCTGGGGAACGGTGGATCGTTTCCGCGCTGGTGCGAGACGATGACGACTCTGGCCGCCGAGCTCGAGCAGGAAGCAATCGAGGTTTACAACTGTACTCGCCAGACGGCCCTGACATGTTTTCGGAGGTGTGCGCTCGAGTCGGTATTGTGATCATTCATGGCATGCAGGGTCTGGGCGACAATGTCTACCAGCGCGCCTTCGTCAAGAACCTGCCGCGGCCAGTCTACCTGGAGACTCCGTGGCCGGAATTGTACGCTGACCTGGAGGGGGTACAGTTTCTGCGCCCGGTGACGAAGTTGCGCACCCAGGCGAAGAACATTGCCCGGCAAACGCAGCGATGGGTTGCAACCAGCGGCCCGAACAGGCGCATCTCGTATGGTGGCGACGGCATCGTAGCGGGGATGCAGAAGTGCTTCGGAGTCGGGCCGGGCACATTCGATCTGCCGCCAATGCCGTCGCCCCGTCAGGGCCGATACGCCGTGGTGCGGCCGGCGACGATCCGTCGAGAATGGCTGGCCGAATCGAGAAACCCCAGGCCTGAGTACATTGCGGAGGCCGCGTCAATCCTCATGGATCGCGGCTACCGGGTAATCTCGGTCGCGGATCTCGAGCCGGGCGTGGAATGGGCGCTCGACCCGCTGCCGCCGGCGGACGAACGTCTGCACGGCGGCGAGCTTACCGTCACTGAACTGCTGGGATTAGTGCAGCACGCTACGGTAGTGATCGGCGGTGTCGGTTGGATTCTGCCAGCGGCGATCGCGGGCCGCGTGCCGGCCTGGATCATCTTCGGCGGCTGGGGTTTTTTCAATGCCCCGGAGCGGCTCATCGATTGTAGGATGGAGGTATCGCACATTGGCATTGCCCTGCCCGATCGTTTCTGCCGCTGCCGATTCAACCGCCACAGCTGCGACAAACGAATCAGCGACCATGCGGGCAAGTTTTCCCGCTGGCTTGCCGGTCGCGGACACGCTGCTGTGGCTGCCTGAGCAGGGCGTCGGGTTCCATACGCGGCCAGCGATTGCTTACGACGGTGAGTATTATCGGAAGTATGCCGAGTATGACGCCACGGACCTCGGTGTCCGACTGACCCGGGCGCGGCTGGATCTCGTCCGCCGGCACTGGTCGGGCGAAATGCTGGACATCGGCATCGGCGCCGGACTGTTCGTCCGCAGCGCGGACTGCGACGGCTACGACGTGAACGCGGATGCGGTGGCGTGGTTACACGAGGCCGGTAGATTTCGTGATCCTTATCGGCAGCCGGTCGAGGCGATCTGCTGCTGGGACAGTCTGGAACATATTGCCGAGCCAGGCCTGCTGCTCGAGCAGATACAGCGCTGGCTGTTCGTCAGCCTGCCGATATTCGAGAGTGCCGAACAGTGCCTGCAATCGAAGCACTATCGGCCTGGCGAGCACATCTGGTACTGGACCCGGCGCGGGTTCATTGCCTGGTGCGAGCGGCAGGGATTCGAGCTCGTCGAGCACAACACCGCTGAATCAACGCTTGGCCGCGAGGACATCCACAGTTTCGCGTTCCGTCGTCGGAGTCTACCCGCATGAGCTTTGTGACGCTTGACGAAGCGAAGGACCAGCTCGCGATCGAACAGGACTTCACGGCGCACGACGAGCGCATCGAGCGGCTCATCAGCGCTGCGGAGAAGTGGGCGGAAAACTTCCTCAATCGCTCGCTCGAGGAACTGGACAGCGACAGCCCGCCGTCGTCGCCAGTGGAGATCCCGGAGGACGCGAAGAGCGCGATCCTGCTGCACGTCGAGGCCGAGTTCGATCGCGACGAACGGAACATGGAGCGGCTGATCGAGACCGCGCGCAACCTGCTCTGGCCATACCGTGTCGGACTCGGCGCATGAATACGTGAGCCAGATCGTGCCGCGTGCGCTCCGCAAACGCCTCGAGCAGAGGAAGAAACATGCAAGCCGGTCGCCTGCGCCACCGCGTTGACATTCAGCGGCCACTCGAGCTGCTGGACGAGGCCGGCCAGCCAGAAGTGACCTGGGTGAACCAGGCGGAGTCGGTGCCGGCCTCCATCGAGCCGATCAGCGGGCGAGAGTTTTTCGCCGCGCAGCAGGTGCAGGCGGACGCGACGACGCGCATCCGCATCCGCTATCGACCAGGACTCACGGAGAAGATGCGTGCAGTACACACCATGGACGGGCTGACCGAGCTGTACGACATCGAGTCGATCATCCACCTCGACGAGCGGCGGCGGGAAATGCACCTCATGTGCCGGCGCCGCGAAGCGGCAGGTGGCTTCCGTGGTTAGGATCGCAACGAATGGCTGGTGAGATCGAGGGTGTTGCCGAGCTCACGAAAAAGTTCCAGGAATTGGGCGCGGCGGCAACCAGCGCCGCACTCCGCTCGGCTGCACGAGCCGCGATGAAGCCAGCCGCCGATCGGGCGAAGGCACTGATTCCGGTCGGGACGGTGGCGCATCGAACCTTTAAGGGGCGGCTGGTCGCGCCAGGCTTCGCCCGGCGCAGCATCCGAGTCGTGACGAAACTGAGCCGCGACAAACAAAAGGTTACCGCGTTGCTCGGGGTGCGGCGGGAAGCGTTTTACGCCGTCCAGTTCGTCGAGCTTGGTACGTCGAAGACGCCGGCGGAACCGTGGCTGCGCACGGCATTCGAATCGCAAAAGGATCCGGCGCTGCGTGCGATCGGCGACAACATGCGCAAGCGCATCGAGCGGATAGCAAACCAGCGCGCCGCCAGGGCGAGCGCGAAATGATTGAAGCGGGACTGCGCGCGCACCTGCTCGGCGCGGCAGCGGTGGACACGCTGGTGGCAGGCCGGGTGTTTCCGCTGCTGATGCCGCAAGGCTCACCGCTGCCGTCGCTGGTCTACCAGCGGATCGCCTCGAGCCGGCAGCAGATGTATTGCGGCACCAGCCGGCTGACAGCCGGCACGTTCCAGATCGACAGCTACGCTGAGCAGTATGTGGCTGCGGTCTCGCTCGCGGCGGCAGTGCGCGCGGCATTGCTGGATTTTCAAGGAATGCTGAATGGTGTGCCGGTGCGGCACGCTTTCGTTGAAACAGAAGGTGACCTGCTCGATCCCGAGCCCGGTATTTTCCGGGTATCGCAGACCTGGGTGATTTGGTACAGCGAGTAATGAGGGTAAAACGATGGCATCAGAAGACACGCTGATCGGCAACGAATTCCGCTTCCAGGTCGGCGACGGCGCCTCCCCGGAAGTGTTTGTGGACATGTGCGCGGTGTTCGATTTCGGCGCGGTCGGCGAAGAGAAGCCGCTGGTCGACGTCACCACGCTGTGTGACAACGCGCGTACTTATCGCAACGGCCTCGCCGACGGCGTCGAGATCCCGCTGCAGGTGAACTTCATTCCCGGCGACGCGCAGATCGCCGCTCTGTACGCCGATTACAAGGCCAATACGATCCGTAATTTCCAGGTGGTCACCACGGACAGCCCGGCCGACATGTTCCAGTTTGCGGCGACGATACGTGCCTGGAAACTGGGTGCGCCGATCGGTGAGCGGTCGAACATGAGCTTCACGCTCAAGATCAGCGGCGAAGTGGTCTGGGTGTAAATCCATGCCGAAATTTGCATTGAAAACCGGCTCGATCGAGGTACGCGGACAGCAGGTTATCGTGCGCGAAATGACCGGCGGCGAGCGCTCCGAAATGGTCCGCATCCAGAATAACGATCACCTGCGCCTGGCGTTCTATCTGGCCAGTCGCTGTGCTGTGTCGCCGACGTGGAGCGAAGATGAGATGGCTGGCGAGCCGCCCGACGTGGTCGACGCGATCACCAGCGCCGTCATGCGCTTGTCAGATCTGCTTGCGGAAGCCGGGGAAGAAGAAAAAAAAACCTGACGCCCGACGAGCTCTTTGAGCATCGCTTGGGTGGTCTGCTGGGGCTGACGATCGGCGAGGTGCGCGATCTGGGACTCACCGAACTGACGCGCTGGGGCCGCTACTGGGCAGAAGAACCGTGGGGGCCGTGGCGCGACAACCTGCACGCCGCCATTGTCTCGCGCGAGCTGCGGCGCTTGCTGATGCGCCGCGGCGGCGGCCGCGGCGGCCGAACCGTCGATCTCGACCAGTTCATGTTGCGGCTGCCGTCCGCGCGGAAGACGGAGCGGGCAGCAGGGTTCCTCGGCTGGCTGCGCACGGTGGGCAGAAAACAGGGCAAGCATAGTGACTGATCTCGCGAAACTGGTGGTTCGGCTCGAAGCCGAAACTGCGCAATACAGCCAGGAACTCGACCGTGCGAAGCGCCGGCTAGCCGTCTTCGACAAGCAGTCGAGCGAGATGGCGCGGCGCATCGGTCGCGGCATCGGCATTGCCCTGGCCGGTGCCGTGGCGGGATTCGCGGCGATGTCGATAAAGGCCATCCGCTCCGCCGACGATTTGTCCAAACTCGGCCGCTCGCTGGGTATCTCGACCGAGTCGTTGTCACAGCTCCAGTTCGCCGCGGGACTCTCCGGCACGGAAATTGAAGGGTTGTCGAAGGGCATTGCGCGGCTGGCGCGCAACGCGTCGGATGCGATGCGCGGTCTACAGACACCGATGCGTGCGTTCGACGCGCTGGACATCGCCGTCAAGAACGTCGACGGCAGCCTGCGCGGCACTGAAGACCTGCTGCTGGATGTCGCCGACAAGTTTTCCGGGCTCGAAGACGGCGCGGCGAAGGCTGCGCTTGCGCAGGAACTGTTCGGCCGCTCCGGCCTCGACCTGATCCCGCTGTTGAACGAAGGTCGCGGCGGCATTGAGGCGATGAAGCGCGAAGCCGACGCGCTCGGCCTCACGCTCAGCGACAGCGCCGGCAAAGCTGCCGAGCAATTCAACGACAATCTCGACCGACTGAAACAGTCAGCCTTCGGCGCCTCGAACCAGGTCGTGCAGAAGTTCCTGCCGGCGATGGCCGCATTGACCGATCGCTTCGTGGCGTTCGCAAAAGACAGCGCCGCGGTCGACAAAGCCGTCGGCGGCGTAGTCACCGGTCTCAAGCTGATCGCCACCGCGGCGATCGTCGCCAAGTCGACGTTTGCCAGCCTGGGTACGGTCATCGGCGGCACGGCCGCGGCGCTGGCGCGGCGCTTCGAGGACTTTGGCGCGCTCGATTTCGCGATCCCGATCAAGGGCATGATCAAGCTGGCACGCACCAGCGATGATGCGGACGCGGCCGCGGCGATCATGCGCGAGGCCTTCGCCGACGCGTCGCTGGGGGTCACTGACGACCTTGAGACGCTGGCGGCCATGTGGTCGGCTACGCTCGAGAGCATGGGCGAGACGGCCGCTGACGTTGACGACGAGCTCAAGGACACGATTATCTTCGGCGACACCGCCGCCGAAGAAGCAGCGCAGGCGGCGGAAAAAGCGCTGCAGCAGATCGAGGGGCTGGCGCGGGGCCTCGAGCAGCAGATCGACACCTTCGGCGCCGGCGAGGAGGCGACGATCCGCTACCGCATCGCCCAGGGCGATCTGGCGGAGACCTTCGCCGCCGCTGGCGCGGCCGCGGATCCGTACCGCGCAGAGCTCGCCGCGCTCACCGGCCAGTACGCCGCCATGCAGGCGGCGACCGCGGCCGCGGTGCAGGAGCTCGCTGAGCTCGAGGCGCTCGAGGGCGAGGGCAAGGCGCTCGCTGCTTCGATGCGCACCGCGCTCGAGCTGCATAACGACGAGCTCGCGCGCTACGATGAGCTGCTCAAGCGGGGCGCGATTGACCAGGAGACCTTGACTCGCGCCACGGAGGCCTCCGCCGCGGCCTACAAGAAGGCCACCACCGAGGTCAACAAGTTCGCCGAGGAAGCGACCCGCAACGTGCAGGACATCCTGGCCAGCCAGCTCGAGAGCGGCTTCGCCGACGGCTTGGACGGCATGCTCGACGACTTCGCGGGCTTTATCCGCCAGCTCACTGCGCAGATTGTCGCTGCGGATCTCGCCCGGCGCCTGTTCGGCGCCGAAGGCATTGGCTCCGGGGGCGGCTTACTCGGCGCACTCACGAACGCCTTCGCCGCCTACGGCGGCAAGCGCGACTCAGGCGGCCGCGGCGAGCCTGGCCGTGCCTACATGATCGGCACCGGTGCACAGCCGGAATGGTTCGTACCCGATTCGGCCGGTAAGTTCTACCCCGCCGGCGGCGTGGGCGGCATGCAGGTCACGCAACATTTTTCGATCCAGGCACCGGCGGGTTCTGTGTCCCTGCAAACGCAAACTCAGGTCGCCGCTGCGGCCGCGCGCGGCGTCGCCGTAGCGAACCGCCGCAACAACTGAGGCGCGCCCTCATGCCCCTGCCCCGCTTTCCCGCTTGTCCCACCTTCGGCTTCACGTCCACCCCTGACTACTCGGTTACGGTCATCGAGCTCGCCAACGGTCGCCGGCGCATCAACCGCAACTGGTACTACCCGCTGCATGTCTACAGCGCCGTGCCACTGGGGGAACAGCCAGAAGCCGACATAGAGACCGTGCTGCGCTTCTGGCACGCCGTAGGCGGACGCTCAGGGCGCTTCACGTTCAAAGACTGGGTGGACTTCAGGTCATGCCCGGTGGGCGCAGCCCCGGCGGCGACCGATCAGCCGCTCGTCGAGGTGGCCGGTACACCCGGCACCTGGCAGCTTTATAAGCTGTACCAGGACGACGCGCTGCTCCTGCAGCAGCAGCGCATCATCTCGCGACCGGTCGAGACCACGCTCACCATCGCCAACGAGCTCGGCGTCACCCAGACCGATTGGACGCTCGACGCGGACAGCGGGATCCTCACGCCCGGCGGCATTTTCAGCGGCACGCCGACGAGCTGGGGCGGCGAATTCGACGTGCCGGTGATGTTCGAGTCCGCGCCGCCGTTCCAGATCAGCAACTACCGCATCCAGTCGACCAGTTTCGCGCTCATGGAAGTGCGCGAGTAGTGATGCCTGCGGCACGCATGCCTGCGGCGCGCATGAGGCCAGCCTCGTGAGGACAATCGCGGCGCCGCTGCTGGCGCACGCCCAGCTCGACCAGACCACGCTCGCCATGTGCTGGCGGGTGGAGCGCGCCGACGGCGGATTCATCCTCGGCACCACCCACGACCGGGATCTCGAGATCTCGAGCGGCGACCTGGCCGGCACTTACCGGGCCGCGACCGCGATCAGCGGCAGCGACGTCCGTTCGACCTCGGACATGTCGGTGGACAACATGGAAGTACGCGGTGCGCTCGACCAGGCTGGGCCGGGTACCGATGTGACGGTGGCCGATGTCGAGGCCGGCCTGCTCGATGCAGCGCCGGCGCAGACTTTCCTCGTCAATTGGCAGGCGCCCGACAACGGCCAGGTGATCACTCGCCGCGGCTACCTGGGCGAGATTTCGCGCGATGCCGAGGGCAACTACCGCACCGAGCTGCGCGGTCTCATGCAGCTCCTGCAGCAGAATATCGGCCGCACCTACGGCGAGCGCTGCGACGTGAAACGTTTCGGCGACGCGCGCTGCGGGCTCGATGTCGACGCATTGATCGTGCCCGGCACGGTGTCCGCAGTGGCAAGCCGCCGCCGCTTCAACGTCGCCTACAACCTCGCTGGCACCGGCCTCGTGTCCGGCGACCACAAGCTCGGCGAGATCACTTTCACGAGCGGCGCGAACAGCGGCTACACGCGACAGATCAAGCGCGACGTGATCGACGCGGTATCCGGCGCGATCGAGCTCTGGGAGTCCATGCCGCTCGATGTCGTGATCGGTGACGACGTGACCTTGCGCCCGGGCTGCAATCGCACCTGGGAGGCCTGCGTGCGCTGGGACAACACGCTCAATTTCCGCGGCCACGGGCGATGGATACCGGGCATCCCGGCGATCATCCGCGCGCCCTAGCCATGATTACGGCTGATGATCTGATCGACGAGGCGCGCCGGCTTACGGGCACGCCGTACCTACACCAGGGGCGGAGCGGTCAGGGCGTGGACTGCATCGGCCTCGTGCTCTGTGTGTGCGAGGCGCTCGGCACCCTGCCGCGCGAGTTCGAGCGGCGCAATTACGCGCGGCTGCCGCAGGCCGAGCTCGTACTGCGCACCGCACACCATTGCACGCCCGCGCCCTGCCCGCCGCGGGAGCCGGGGCTCATGCTGCTCATCCGCTGGCCGGGTGCCGAGTACGCCTCGCACACGGCGATCTTTACCGGCCTGACACTGATCCACTGCTACGCACAGGCAGGAAGGGTGGTCGAGCACGGCTATCGCGGCCACTGGCCGGCGCGCACCGAGAGCGCGTGGCGCCTGCCGGGCATCGCTTATGGGGCCGCTTAAGTGAGCAGCCCAGGGCAGGCATTCGGCGCCGTCGCCGGCGCCACCATCGGTTTTTTCATCGGCGGCCCGACCGGGGCTGCGTACGGTTTCCAGATCGGCCTGATGGCCGGATCTGCGCTGTTCCCGACGCAGCTGCCGACGCTGCAGGGACCGCGCATCGAGGATATCGCGTCGACCACATCGCAGGTCGGCGCGCCGATTCCGCAGGGCTACGGCACGTTCCCGGCGGTCGGCAACATCATCTGGCAGAGCGATCTCCGCGAGGTCGTCACCAGCGACGAAGTCGGCGGCAAGGGTGGCTCTGAGCAGAGCGTCGAAACCGCGACGTATTATCAGGATTTCGCAATCGGCCTGAACGACGGCGCGATCGTCGGCATCCGGCGCATCTGGGCGAACGGCAAGCTGATCTACGACGTGAGCCCGCAGGCGGCGGGGGAGTCGCAGGAGGAGTACGACGCACGTGTGACTGCAAATCTCGCGCTTGATGAGATCATGACAATCTACCAGGGGACCGAGACGCAGCTGCCGGATCCGACCATCGAGACCGCGCTCGGCGTCGGCAATATCTCAGCCTTTCGCGGTCTTGCGTACGTGGTCTTCACGGGCTGGCAGAACAAGCCCGAGGACGGCATGCGCATGCCGGCGGCGTGGAAATTCGAGCTGGCCGCGGGCGAGCTGTTCGCGACTGATCTGCTCTACCCGTGGAGCACGTCTGTCGATCCCCGAGATGTGCGCAACCAGCACAAATACAGGGCGCAGATGCAAATCAACACGAACACATGGGGCAGCATCCGCACCAGCCTCGATGCGGCGCTGGCGGACACACCGGCTAGTTTTGGCGTGCCGCGAAACACGCCGCTGGCGTGGTCGTGCAATGCAGCCTATGAGCGTTCCACATCCGCGGTCGGGCCGTGGATGCAGTCTGAGGTCAACGAGTTCAACGCCGTTCCCGATCATCATCAGCTGCTCAATATGGTGATGTGGTTCAATTCCCGCGAGGTCACCAACCAGCTCGACACACTCCTCGAGGCTGCGCAAGTTTCTGACCTTGCGGACTGCGCGCAGCATGACGCGGTTGGCTCCTCGGTTGGTGCCGAGAACAGCACAGTATGGTGGATCGGATTCAAACAGTTCGACCGCCTGTCCGGCCTCGAGCATGGCGTGTACGGGAAGACCCTGTCCGGCGCCCATCCTGCGGATACAACCTTGCTGGCGGAGTTCTGCCCACCTCCGCCTGACGACGAGACGGTGCTGTTTGCTGTCCGTGACGTGGCGGTCATAGTCGAACGGGTGCCGACGCCCCCGCCAGGATACGTGCTCGACACAGCGCGCGATTATCACATGCTGCGCAAATACGCCGGCTGTGCGTTTGTTACTGCCGCGGGCCGGTGTGCAGCGAGCTTCCCTCTGGGGCCCGCCCGGCCGGACGATCACCCGGAGTTCAGCGACCAGACATTCTGGGAGGCGGCCTATACAGCGGCTGTTGCGCGGGGCGAGATGGCCGAAGGATTGATCTACGGCACCCACTATCCGCAGCTGCAGGACTACGGCTACGTCGTCCGGGGTGGCGAGATTCTGCCAGTGTCTCTCGCGAAGATCGTGCGCGATATCTGTGCCGACACAGGCCTGACAGATGTCGACGTCAGCGATCTCGAGGACCAGTACATCACCGGCTACGTGCGCACCCGCGTCATGCCGGCGCGGGCGGCGATCGAGCCCTTGAGCCAGGTCGGCTTCTTCGACAAGATCGAGTCGGGCGCGGTGGTCAGGTTCCCGGTGCGTGGCAAGGCGCTGGTCGACACGCTGCTCGAGGACGAGCTCGGCGCGCACATCGCAGGCTCAGAGCGGCCGAGCGCGATCACCACGCGCAAGTTGCAGGACGTCGAGCTGCCGCGGCAGATCCGTGTGCATTATCTGGCGAACTCGCGCGACTACGAACCGGGCGAGCAGTCCTCGCCGGTGCGTACCGGGACGGAGGCGATCAACGAGATCGATATCGAGCTTGCGGTGTGCAT
>JACDCP010000227.1 GCA_013817465.1 Gammaproteobacteria bacterium
GCCCTGCACGGGCACCGGATAGACGAGCACGGGGATCGCGGGAAAGCGCCGCGCGAGCACGTGCAGGATGTCGCGAATCGCGGCGCCGGTCGGCGAGGTGATGAGGCCGATTCGCTGTGGCAGCGGCGGCAGCGCCTGCTTATGCGCGGCATCGAACAAGCCTTCGCCGGCAAGCTTCTGCTTCAGGACCTCGAACGCGCGTCGCAAGGCGCCTTCGCCGGCCACTTCCATGTGCTCGACGATGAGCTGGAACTCGCCGCGGGTCTCGTACAGGCTCACGCGCGCGCGCACCAGCACCTGCTGGCCGTCGGTGGGGCGAAATCCGAGCATGCGGCTCTGCTGCCGGAACATGGCGCAGCGCACCTGCGCGGCGGAATCCTTCAGCGAAAAATAGCAGTGGCCGGACGAAGGGCAGGCGAAGTTTGACAGCTCGCCCACGAGCCAGAGCAGGGGGAAGCCGCCCTCCAGCAAGCCGCGCGCTTCGCGATTGAGCCGCGATACCGTGTAGACGTCGCGTTGCGGGATGAGAAGCTCGGACTGGAGCGGGGCGGGGCGCATTGCAGCCATGATACCTAGGCGAGCTGCCGGCGGGAAACCAGGTTGGCGATTATCTCAGGGTCGCGAGGATCAACCGGAAACGCCGCTCAACTGCGAATCAAGCGTCCGTCGCCCACGCGGCGTGCAGCTCCCGCGCACGTTTGCGAGCTGTGGACGGATCGAGCGAGCCGCTGGCGATCTCTTTGACCAGTGCTTCGTTGTCGCGCGCACGCAGCGCGTGCAGTGCGATTCCCACCTGATGCGCAACTTCGGCGATCAGCTTTCGCTCATCGCGCGTGTACTCTTCGGATCGCGCGCCGCAGGCAAGCGCACCTCGCAGCACGCCGCGCACCGCCATCGGAAAGACATAACCTTCGCTTCCGAGCGCACTGCTGACTTCACCCAGTCCGATTTCTATACGATCCGCCCGCATGGCGCGTCGACGGTGCGCCAGCCGAAAGGAAAATCGCCGGGCTCCACAAGAAAGGTGATGTAAACGACGCAGCCGACGGCCAACAGCGTTACGAGAAACCGGATTGACAGGCTTTTTCGCATGCTTGTTTTGAGCTTGCCGTACGGGGCCAAACCGCTCACGCTCGAGCAGATCGAAGGTCAGCGAAACCCTGGCCGAATATAAGTCATCCAGGTGCCGGTTTACCTGCGACCGCGGCGCGCGTAAAATCGCCCGTTTACATCGAGTTCGCGTCCGATGCGCATCGCCCAGAAAGCCCTGACCTTCGACGACGTCCTTCTGCAGCCGGCCTGGTCCGACGTGCTGCCGCGCGATGTCGAGCTCGCGACGCTGCTGACCCCCGAAATTCCGCTGAATCTGCCACTGCTTTCGGCAGCGATGGACAGCGTCACGGAATATCGCCTCGCCATCACACTCGCGCAGGAAGGCGGTATCGGCATCATTCACAAGAACATGACCGCCGCCGAGCAGGCGCGCGAGGTCGGCCGCGTCAAGAAGTTCGAAAGCGGTGTCATCAAGAATCCGATTACGGTGACGCCGGACGCGACCATACGCGAAGTCAACGCGCTCACCAGCGCGAAAAATATATCCGGCGTGCCGGTGGTCGATGGCCGCGAGCTGGTCGGCATCGTCACGCATCGAGACCTGCGATTCGAGAACCGGCTCGATGCCGCCGTCGCGACAGTCATGACGCCGAAGGATCGGCTGGTGACGGTCAGGGAAGGCGCCGACAAGGATGAGGTGCTACTGCTGCTGCACAGGCATCGTATCGAGAAAGTGCTCGTCGTCGACGACCAGTTCGCCCTCAAAGGCATGATCACTGCCAAGGATTTCCAGAAAGCGAAGGATTATCCGAACGCCTGCAAGGATGCGCGCGGCGCCTTGCGCGTCGGCGCCGCGGTCGGCACAGGCGCCGACACCGACGAGCGCGTCGATGCACTCGTCGAGGCCGGTGTCGACGTGATCGTCGTCGATACTTCGCACGGACATACGCGCGGCGTGCTCGACCGCGTGAAGCGCATCAAGTCCGCGCACCCGGAAATGCAGGTCATCGGCGGCAACGTGGTGACGGCCGACGGCGCGCTGGCGCTCGTCGACGCGGGCGTCGACGGCGTCAAGGTCGGCATTGGACCGGGCTCGATCTGCACGACCCGCATCATCGCCGGCGTTGGTGTGCCGCAGATCTCGGCGGTGGCTAATGTGGCCGCGGCGCTCGAAAAACGAGGCGTGCCGCTCATCGCCGATGGCGGCATCCGCTACTCGGGCGACATCGCCAAGGCGATCGTTGCGGGCGCGCACTCGATCATGATCGGCGGCCTGTTTGCCGGCACCGAGGAATCACCGGGCGAAGTCGAGCTTTATCAGGGCCGCTCCTACAAGACGTACCGCGGCATGGGCTCGCTCGGCGCCATGGCCCAGCAGTACGGCTCTTCCGACCGGTATTTTCAGGATCCGACCGACGAGATCGAAAAGCTGGTGCCCGAAGGCATCGAGGGCCGCGTGCCCTATAAGGGCTCGCTGGTCACGATCGTGCACCAGCTCGCCGGCGGCCTGCGCGCGGCGATGGGCTACACCGGCAGCCGCAACATTGAAGAGATGCGCACCAAGCCGAAGTTTCTGCGCATCACGAACGCTGGCATCCGTGAGAGTCATGTGCACGACGTGGCGATCACCAAGGAGGCGCCGAACTATCGTGCAGACTGACCGCGCCCCACGCCTGCAGGAGCCGGCCGTGCCGGCGAGCGGCATTCACGCGCAGCGTATCCTGATCCTCGATTTCGGCGCCCAGTACACGCAGCTCATCGCACGCCGTGTGCGCGAGGCAGGTGTTTATTCCGAGATTCACCCCTGGGATGCGAGCGACGCGCAGATCCGCGCATTCGCGCCGAGCGGCATCATCCTCTCGGGCGGTCCGGAATCCGTCAATGTTGCCGCGCCACCCACAGTCGCCGCCGCGGTCTTCGAGGCCGGCGTGCCGGTGCTCGGCATCTGCTACGGCATGCAGGCGATGGCGGCACAGCTTGGCGGCAGAGTCGCCACGTCGGCCGGGCGCGAGTTCGGCTATGCGCGCGTGCGCGCCACGGCTGAATCGGAGCTGCTCGGCACGCTCAACGACGGCACCGACGCCGAGGGCCGCCGGCTGCTCGACGTGTGGATGAGCCATGGCGACCGCGTGGATGCGCTGCCGCCGGGCTTCATCGCCATTGCCGCCAGCGACAATGCACCATTCGCCGCCATGGCCGACGAGCGGCGTCATTACTACGGTCTGCAGTTCCACCCGGAAGTCACGCATACGACGCAGGGTGCGCACATCATCGAGCGTTTCGTGCATGGCATCTGCGGCTGTCCGTCCGACTGGACGCCCGGCAACATCGTCAGCGAGGCTGTCGCTGCGGTCCGCCGCGAGGTCGGCACAAACCGCGTGCTGCTTGCCCTGTCCGGCGGCGTCGACTCCTCCGTGGCCGCCGCGCTGCTGCACGAGGCGCTCGGGCCACAGCTCGTCTGCGTGTTCGTCGACACCGGTCTGCTGCGCCTCAACGAGGGCGACGAGGTCATGCAGACTTTCGCCGAGCATCTGGGTGTGAATGTCGTTCGCGTCGATGCCGAAGAGCGTTTCATCGGTGCGCTGGCGGGCGTCAGCGATCCAGAAGCCAAGCGCAAGATCATCGGCGCGAAGTTTATAGAGGTGTTCGAGGAACAGGCCAGGCATTTGCAAGGTGTCGACTGGCTCGCGCAGGGCACGATTTATCCGGACGTCATTGAATCGGCCGGCGCGAAAAGCGCCAAAGCGCACGTCATCAAGTCGCATCACAACGTGGGCGGCCTGCCGGAAATCATGAACCTGAAGCTCATCGAGCCTTTGCGCGAGCTGTTCAAGGACGAAGTACGACGCATTGGCATCGAGTTGGGACTGCCTCCGGCGATGGTGTACAGGCACCCGTTTCCGGGCCCCGGCCTCGGTGTGCGCATCCTCGGCGAGGTCACGAAGGCGCATGCCGACCTGCTGCGGCGGGCCGATCACATATTTATCGAAGAGCTCAGACGCCACGAGCTGTACGACAAGACGAGCCAGGCGTTCGCGGTGTTCCTGCCTGTGCGCTCGGTCGGAGTCATGGGAGACGGCCGGCGTTATGAGTACGTGATTGCGCTGCGCGCCGTCGAGACGGTCGATTTCATGACTGCCCGCTGGGCGCGGCTACCTTATGACTTCCTGGACGGCGTGTCGCGCCGGATCATCAATGAAGTGGACGGCATCGCGCGCGTTGTCTACGATATTTCGGGCAAGCCGCCCGCAACTATCGAGTGGGAGTGATCGAAGACTCCGTCCCGCTACCCGGCGAAGATGTATCTTTCATGCGCGCGGCCCTGAGCCTTGCCGAACGCGCTCAGGGGCAGGGAGAAGTGCCGGTCGGCGCCGTGTTGGTGCACGACGGGCGCATCGTCGGCGAAGGATTCAATCGGCCGATCTCCACGTGCGACCCGACCGCGCATGCCGAAATGGTCGCTTTGCGCGAAGCGGCCGGGCACCTTGGCACCTACCGTCTTTTGAACACGACGCTTTACTGCACGCTCGAGCCTTGCGCCATGTGCGCCGGTGGCCTCGTGCATGCGCGAGTCGCGCGGCTCGTCTTCGGCGCGCGCGATCCCAAGGCCGGCGCCTGCGGCAGCGTGCTCAATCTGCTCGATGCGCGCGAGCTTAATCATCGCGTCGTCTGCACGGGCGGTGTGCTGGAGGAGGAGTGCGGCGCGTTACTGCGCGCGTTCTTTGCAGCGCGTCGCTGACGGAAAAGGGGACATTCCTGATTTCGCCGATCGCATAGCCAAACGACAGGAACCTTTCCTTGCGAAATCAGGAATGTCCCCTTTTCCGCCCTCGCAGACAAGATACAAGGGCGGACTTCAGCCTGCCGCCTGACGCGCCGAAACCTGCTCTGCCTAACAGGTTGTTGAAAAAGCCATCCATGGCTTTTTCAACTCTGCAATCCGAAAATTGCGATTTTCGGATTGCGAGCATTTTCAAGAACTTGCGGTTCTCGAAAATGGCGATGCATCCCTGCATCGCATAACAGGCTGTTGAAAACGGAGTTTTTCAACAGCCTGTTAACCTTCAGCGTTCGCAGGGCTGTCG
>JACDCP010000228.1 GCA_013817465.1 Gammaproteobacteria bacterium
GTCCGGCGCAGCGTGGTGGAAAATCTCACCGCTAAAGGCTACCGCCAGACCGACGATGGCGAGCCGGACTTTCTCGTCAGCTATCACGTCGTGGTTACCGAGGAAGAGGATCCGATCCTCTACGAGGAGCGCGAGAACGTCTTCGATACCAGCGATATCGAGCCCGGCGAGCCCTTCAAGATTTATCGCGAAGACCTGCGCATCAACGAAGGTTTGATTCGCAAGGGAACGCTGATCGTGTTCTTTCTGGAGCCGGACAGCAAACGCCTGATCTGGCAGGGGATCGCGGCGGGAACCGCGATTTCGCCGCGCGATGCGCTGCGCAAATCCGAACAAGCGGTAGATGCGATGCTGGCGCAGTTCCCGCCGGGCGCGGCAGAACAGTCGACAGACGATGCAGGTAATGTCCCCATTAATCCTACGGAGAAGAGCCTTTTTCGACGGCTGGTTCCCCGCGCCACGCTCCCGTCAGCAGGATAGCCTCGCCGTGCTCGAGGGCCTCGGGCGTCCCGTACAGGACCAGCACGTCGTCTTCCTTGAGCACCGTCTCCGGCAGGGGCTGCCGGCCCACGATGCCGTCCCTGCGGATCGCGGTGACGGCGATCTCGGCGCCCTCCAGCTCGAGCTCGGCCAGCGTGTGACCGACGGCCCGCGCGCCCGGCGGCAGCGTGATCGCCTGGAGCTGCTCGCGGAACGCATGTGAGATATCGAGGACGCGCGCGTCCTGTTTGCGAAAGATGTTGCGGAACATGCGGTAACGGTGGTTGCGGATGTCGCCGATGCGGCGCACGACGTGCGACACCGGGACGTGTAACAGCAGCAGCACGTGTGAGACGAGGCTGAGGCTCGCCTCGAGAGTCTCCGGAATGACTTCGGTCGCTCCGGCGGCCTTCAGCCGGTCGAGGTGGGTGTCGTCCTGCGTCCTCACGAGCACGGGCACGTCGGGCCGCCGCTCCCGGACGCGCGCCAGGATCCTGAGCGCTGCGCCGTGATCGGCAAAGCTGATGACGACGACGCTCGCATGCTCGAGACCGACGGTTTCCAGCACCTCGATCTGTGAGGCATCACCGTAAACGACCGGATCGCCGCCCTGGCGCGCGGCGCGCACGCGAAACGGATCGAGGTCCAGACCGATGAACTCGAAACCTTCCTGCTCGAGGATGCGCGCCAGGTTCTGTCCCACTCTGCCGTAGCCGCAGATGATCACGTGCTCCCGGTGCGCGACCGATGCGGTCGCGGCCGCTTCCTTCAGCAGGTCGGCGACATCGACATCCGGCTTGCCGAACAACAGGCTCGCAAGCCGTCCGTTGTAACGGATGATAAGCGGGCTGAAGGCCATGCTGACGACGATCGCGGCCAGCAGCGGCTGCGCCACGGCAGGCGCGATGAGGCGGTCCTGCAGGCCGAGCGTGAGCAGCGCGAAGCCGAACTCACTGCCTTGCGCGAGAACGAGGCCGGTGCGCGCCGCCTGATTCCAGCTGTCGCACATGCGACGCGTCAGCACCGTCACTGCGGCCGCCTTGAGCAACACCAGCGCGACGACAAGAAGCGTGATGGCGCCGGCGCGATCGACCAGCAGCTCCACGTCGAGCAGCATCCCCATGGTGATGAAAAACAGGCCGAGGAGAATGTCGCGGAACGGCCGTATATCGGCCTCGATCTGGTGCCGGTATTCCGTCTCGCCGAGCATCATGCCTGCCAGGAAAGCGCCCAGCGCCAGCGAAAGGCCGGCGGCGTGCGTGGCCCAGGCGGCGCCAAGGGCGACCAGCAATATGGTGAGCGTGAACAGCTCCGCTGTGCGCCGATGTGCGATTTCGTGAAACAGCGGACGCAACAGCCAGTGGCCCGCTGCCAGCACGATCACCAGCGCGGCGGCGGCTTGAGCCAGCGCCTGCCAGATCGGCGGGCTCGGCGCGTGGCCGGGAACGACCCGTGCGGCAAGCACCGGAATCAGGGCCAGGAAGAGGACGACGGCCAGATCCTGGAACAGCAGAATTCCAACGGCGTGCCGGCCGTGGCGGCCGCTGAGCTCGAGCTGTTCGCTGAGTTGCTTGATGACGATGGCCGTGGAAGACATGGCGACGGCGCCGCCGACGACGACGGCGCTTGCGGGTTGCGCGCCGAGGCGCCAGGCGACCACCGCCGCAATGAGCGTGGTCACGACGACCTGCGCACTGCCCAGCCCGAGCACTTCCCAGCGCATGGCGATCATGCGCGGCAGCGAGAATTCGAGACCCAGCGTGAACAGCAGGAACACGACGCCGATCTCGGCGAAGAACCGGATGTCCTCGGTGTTCGAAATCCAGCCGGCGGCGTGCGGACCGAGCAGCACACCGACCAGCAGATAGCCGAGGATCGGCGGCAGGAGCATGCGTCGGAAGATCGTGACAACCAGCACCGAGGCCGCCAGCAGAACGAGGATTTGCGCAAGGACACCGTAAGGCATCACGGAAGCCTATCCCATAATCCCGGGCTGCCGCGACAGTACGCAGCAGCGCGCGCGCGAAACTTTGTGACCAGGCCTCGGGCAGCCAAAGGCACCCATAGCTGTTAGGATGCGCGTCACTTTCCAGCTCGCGTGTCGGAGGTACCGTGTCTGAATCCCGGATGTCGACATCCATCCTCCTCGCGCTCATTGCCTTCGGCCTGAATGGTTGCGGGGAACGCGCCGGGCATCCGGCGCGCGAAGAGGCCGAGCCGCCGCTGTACGCGTCCACGTATGCTCCCCTGCCGCGCGAGGCGACAGTGATCGAGCACGCGACCATCCTCACCGGTGCCGGTGAACGCATCGACGACGGCGTGCTCGTCATGCGTGACGGCAGGATCGAGGCTGTCGGGACCGCGCTCGAGGTTGCCGGCGAACTGATGCGCATCGATGCCGGGGGCAAGTGGCTGACCCCCGGCATCATCGACAATCATTCGCACCTCGGTGTGTATCCGTCGCCGGCCGTGGCGGCCGTCTCCGACGGCAACGAAGTATCGGATCCGAACACGGCCCAGGTCTGGGCGGAGCACGCCGTCTGGCCGCAGGACCCGGGCTTCGCCGCGGCGCTCGCGGGCGGCGTGACGACATTGCAGATACTCCCGGGCTCCGCAAACCTTTTCGGCGGCCGCTCGGTCGTGGTCAAGAACGTGCCCGCCCGCACGGTGCAGGAGATGAAATTTCCGGGTGCTCCGCACGGACTCAAGATGGCCTGCGGCGAGAATCCGAAGCGCGTCTACGGTGTCGACCGGCTGGTCGCGCCGAGCACGCGCATGGGTAGTGTCGCGGGCTATCGCCAGGCGTGGGCGAGGGCGCAGGACTACATCGCGAAGCAGGAGGCGTTCGCGAGCGGCGCCGCTGAGGAAACTCCCGAACGCGATCTGCAGCTCGAGACGCTGGCCGGCGTGCTGCGTGGTGAGATTCTCGTGCACAACCACTGCTATCGCGCCGACGAGATGGCCGTCATGCTGGATGTCGCGCAGGAGTTCGGCTACGAGATCGCATCGTTCCATCACGCGGTCGAGGCTTACAAGGTCGCCGATCTGCTCGCTGCGAGCGGCACCTGTGCGGCCATGTGGGCCGACTGGTGGGGTTTCAAGCTCGAGGCTTTCGACGCCGTGCGCGAGAACATCGCCATGGTCGACGCGGCCGGTGCCTGCGCGATCGTGCATTCGGATTCGGAAACGGGCATCCAGCGGCTCAATCAGGAGGCGGCCAAGGTGATGGCCGCCGCACAGCGCGCCGGCATCGAAGTCGATCGCGCCGACGCCATGCGCTGGTTGTCGCTCAATCCGGCGAAATCGCTCGGCATCGCCGGGCAGACCGGCTCGCTCGAGGTGGGCAAGATGGCCGATGTGGTGATCTGGGACGGCGATCCGTTCAGCGTGTATGCAAAAGCCGAAAAAGTGTATATCGACGGAGCGCTGATATATGACCGCACCGACCCTGCGCGGCAGCCGGTTTCGGATTTCGAGCTGGGACTCGTGAGCCTGGACGGAGAGAGCCGATGAGCGCGGGTCGACGTATCTGCCGCGGTGTTGCATCGCTTGCGGCACTGGCATTGCTCAATGCCGTGGTTGCAGCGGTTGCGCAAGCGGAGAGCGTGGCGATCGTCGGCGCCAAAGTCTACACGCTCGGCAGCGCCGGGACCGTCGAAAACGGCACCGTGCTCATCGACGACGGCAGGATCGTCGCGGCGGGCAGCGACGTCAGCGTGCCAGAAGATGCCCGACGCATCGACGCGACCGGCAAGGTGGTCACGCCCGGCATCTTCGATGCGCACAGCTATATCGGCATCGTCGAGATCAGCCTCGTGCCGGAGACCAACGATTCGGCGCAGTTCGGCAACCATTTCGCCGCGGCCTTCGATGTTGCGGATGCCATCAATCCGCGCTCGAGCCTGATTCCCGTCAATCGCATCGAAGGCGTGACGCGTGCGGCGACCGCGCCCGTAACGATCATGCCGCCGCCCGGAAGTTTCGCGCAGGGCAAGATCATCGCCGGGCGCGGTGCAGTGATCCATCTCGGCGTTGGCGACGATTATCTGGTCAGGCGCGGCGCCGCGACGTTCGCCGTGCTCGGCGAGGAAGGCGGAATGCTCGCGGGCGGGTCGCGGGCCGCAGCGATCCTGCGGTTGCGGGAGTCGCTCGAGGATGCAAGCGACTTTGCCCAAAATCGCGTGCGTTTCGAGTCGAATGAGCGCCGCGGCTATGCTATCGGACGGCTGGATCTCGAAGCCCTGCAAGACGTGCTGAACCGGGAAAGCCCGCTAGTGCTCGCCCTCAATCGCGCCAGCGACATCGAAGCCGCCATCGCGCTCAAGGATCGTTACGACATCGACGTGGTCGTGCTCGGCGGCGCCGAAGGCTGGCTGGTTGCCGGAGCCCTCGCGGAGGCCGGGGTGCCGGTGATCCTCGATCCGTACATGAATCTTCCCGCGCGCTTCGAGACCCTCGCCGCGACGCTCGAAAACGCGGCGCGGCTGCATCGCGCAGGCGTCACCGTGGCCTTCGCTTCCAGCGACTCGCACAACGCGCGCAATCTGAAGCAGGCCGCCGGGAATGCCGTCGCCTACGGCCTGCCCTATGA
>JACDCP010000229.1 GCA_013817465.1 Gammaproteobacteria bacterium
TACGTGGATCGTGACGATCTTTGGAATCGCGAGGCGCAGCCCCAGGGCAGGTTGGAGTAGGGCCGAATTCAAGACAGCTCATGGCGGACCGTCAGGGCCGACTTCAGTCGACCATCGGCGGGCTGAAGCCTGCCCTACTCGATGCGCTCGACGCGCAGCGATGTGTTGAGACCCTCGACGCTGAGGCGAAAGCTGCCGAACCAACCTTTTTCAATAGTGATCAGGGGGCTGCCCGCTACCCAGCCTAGCCGGCCGGATTCCGCCTGCCGCCAGACCTGGCCGTTCTCCAGTGGAAAGACGGTATCGCCCGACCAGCCTTCGAAGCGGCCGACATGTCGGCTCTGGATGCGATCGATATGTTCGGTAGCGCGATTCTCGAAGCCGTACAGGTCCTGATTCTCGGCCACCGCTGCCGGTGGCTCGGAGGCGGGTGGCTCGGCTGCCGATGGCTCAGCTGCCGGCGCGTCAGCCGGACGCGAATCGACGGGAAACGTGCGTGCGCTTCCGGGCTCCGGCGGCGCTTCGGCGGCCACTTCGGGATCGTCGGCGGTCATGCCAGCCAACGCATCGAAGCAGTCGATGCGCAGGTCCTCGTCGGTCAGGCCGGCGCAGGCGGCGATGGCGGCGCGCAGAGATTCCTGCGCTTGTGCGGCAAGCGGGGCGCCCAGGCAGAGCAGACAAAAAAGTGCTGCAATCATCCGGATTTTCATGGCCGGAAAATTACCACGCCGGCCTGCAAAAGAGAATTCGCTCAGCAGGTTGAGCGCCGCAGCAAACTCGTTGCAGCGGTCGCGAAGCATGCAGCGGCCGATCGGGGCGTCGGTGGCACGCCGCTGAACTCGCTAGTATATGGGCAATCGAACTTAGCGGCGGCTCGTTGCAGCGAACGCAAACAGCCGCAGCGCCCCGCCCGAATCGCGGTGGCGCGCCGTTGAACTCGCTTGTCTGGACAATATTCTGCACATGACATTGAACACATCGAAAGTGACCGAGAGCTACCGGCTCGGTCTGGCGAGCCAGCAGCGCGGCGAGCTGGAGACTGCCAAGGAGCACTTCCTGGCCGTTCTCAGGGACGATCCGCAGCATGCGGACGCCCTGCATTCGCTGGCCAACATAGACGCGCGCGGGCGCCGCTTCGCGGATGCGGAGCGGCTGGTGCGGCGCGCGATTGCTCTGAACCCCATGCAGGCGCCCTACTTCAACAGCCTCGGCAATTTTTTGCGCGCCTGCAACCGGCGCGCGGAGGCCGCGGCGGTCTACCAGCAGGCACTTCGCCTGCAGCCCGATTTCGCTCTCGTCTACGCGAACCTCGGAGCCCTGGCGCTGGACGAAGGTGAGCCGAAACAGGCGGCCGATCTCTGCCTCGAGGCGCTCGAGCTCGACCCCAACTCCGCCGGCGCTTACTGCAATCTCGGCCGCGCGCTCAACAACCTCGGCAAGCTCGAGGAGGCAAGCGATGCGTTCCGGCGGGCGCTGAGCATCCAGCCTGATTTCGCGATCGCCCACAACTATCTGGGTCACGTTCAGCGCGCTCGCGGAGAGCTCGAGCGCGCGCGCCACTCCTTCGAGCGCGCGATCGAGATTGAGCCCGAACTGGCCGTCGCGCAACGCAACCTGGGCACTATTTACATGGCCACAGGTGAGCCCGCTGAGGCGATCGAGTGTTTCCGGGCGGCTGTCAGGCTGGATGCGGCCGACGTGCGCGCCCACATTCAGCTCGGCATCGCCTGGCATACGCTCGGCCGGCTCATCAAGGCGGTTGCGAGCTATCGCGCCGCGTTGGCGTGCGAGCCCGGCAATGCAGAGGCGCATCTGAACCTCGGGATTGCGCTCAATGAGCTGCGCCGGGTCGACGAGGCCGAGACCGCGCTGAAGAAGACTCTGGAGCTCGAGCCGGACAACGCACGTGCCTGGGCGGAGCTGGCGGCGCTCTATGAAGATACCAGCCGGCTCGAGGATATGCAGGGAGCTGTCTCCCGCGCGCTCGAGCTTGCGCCCGCCGATCCGCGGGTCAAGCTGGAAGCCGCGAAATACGACCGGCGCGCAGGTAACATCGATGCCGCCGTTGAGCGCTTGGGGCCGATCGACACGGCCGGGTTGCCGCCTCGTATCGCGCAGCAGGTTCATTACGAGCTCGGTTTGCTCCACGACCGCAAGAACCAGTTCGATGTCGCATTCGAGCATTTCGCGGAGGCAAACCGTCACGGTCTGACCAACGACCGGCTGCGCCAGGTCGACCCGGCGCGGTTTCTGCGCCAGATCGACGCGCTGCACGCCTGCTTCGCCAACGCGAGGATCGCGGACTGGCCCGCGCCGCGGCCGATTGCGCCCGCGGACACGCCGGTGTTTCTGTTCGGCTTCCCGCGCTCCGGCACGACGCTGACCGATCTGTTGCTCGACGGTCATCCGCAGATCCGCACGCTGGAGGAGAAACCGACGATCAACATGGTCGTCGCGGCCATCAAGAAGAATTTCGCAGAGGGCTTTCCGGGGGCACTGCCGTCCCTGACAGGGTCGGACATCGAAGAGTTGCGGCAGGTTTACTTCCGGGAAGCCGAGCGGCACGCCGCCCGCGAGCCGGGCGTGGTCCTGGTGGATAAACTGCCGATCCGCACCGTGTACGCCGGCCTGATCTGGCGGCTGTTCCCGCGGGCGAAGATGATATTCGCGCTCCGGCATCCCTGCGACGTCTGCCTGAGCGGCTTCATGCAGCAGTACAACAGCAATGATGCGTTCGCCAACTTTTTCACGCTCGAGGACACGGTCCGGATCTACGACAAGGTCATGAATCTCTGGAAGCTCTATGTGTCGATGCTGAAGCTCGACTGTCACGCAGTCCGGTACGAGCAGCTTGTCGAGGACCTCGAAGGCGAGACGCGCCGCCTGTTCCGTTTTCTCGGTGTGCCGTGGGACGAAGCTGCGCTCGATTATGCGCGGCGGGCGCGCGAGCGCGGCCGCATCTGGACCAACAGCTATCACCAGGTCACCGAGCCGATTTATCGCCATGCGCGCTATCGCTGGTTGCGTTATCGCCGGTATTTCGAGCCGCACCTCGGGCGCCTGGAGCCGCATATCCGGTACTTCGGCTATTCGACGGAGCATGCAGGCAGCGATGGCGAATGAGGGTGCGGCCGATCCGCTCGCGCTTTGCGCGACGGGTCTCGGGCTGCACGCCGGGCGCAGCTTCGAGGCTGCGGCCGCCTGCTTCCGGCAGGCTGTCGCGCTCGATCCGCAGCTTGCGGAGGCGCACAACCATCTCGGCCGTTCGCTCAACAATCTGCAACGTCTGGACGAGGCGGCACTGGCGTTTCGCGAAGCGCTGCGCTTGCGGCCGGATTATGCCGAGGCGCACAACAATCTCGGCCATGTGCTGCGGGCCCAGGGTGCGCTGGAAGACGCTGCAGCCGCGTTTGCGGAGGCCTTGCGCATCGATCCCGGCCTGGCGCGCGCGCAGCACAACCTCGGCATCGTGCGTATGGCGCTGGGCGATCCGCTGCGCGCGGTCGAGTGCTTCGAGCAGGCCGTGCGGCTGGACGCGCGTGATGCTCGCGGGCATTTCCTGCTCGGCCTCGCCTGGCCTGCGCTCGGCCAGCTCGAGAAGGCGGCCGCCAGCTATCGTGTGGCGCTCGAGCTCGAGCCCGCCAATGTCGATGTGCGCCTCCATCTCGGTCTCCTGCTCGGCGAGCTGCGTCGCGACGATGAAGCCGAGGCCGAGCTGCGGAAGCTGATCGAGCTCACGCCCGACAACCCGCAGGCCTGGGCGGAGCTTGCCGCCCTCTACGAGAGCACCAGCCGCCTGGATGACATGCGGGCTGCAGTGCAACGTGCTCTCGAGCTTGCGCCCCATGATCCCCGCGTCAAGCTGGAAGCTGCCAGATACGATCGGCGCGCCGACAATATCGACGCCGCCGTCCGGCGTCTGCAGGACATCGAACCGGCCAGCCTGCCGCCGCGCCTGGCCCAGCAGCTGCATGCCGAGCTCGGCCGGCTTTACGATCGCAGAAATGAAATCGATGCGGCATTCGGACATTTCGCCACAGCGAACCGTTACGCTTCGGGCAGCGAGCGACTGCGTCACGTGGATCCGAAACGCTTCCTGAACCAGATCGACGCGCTGCACGCCTGCTTCGCCAACGCGAGGATCGCGGACTGGCCCGCGCCGCGGCCGATTGCGCCCGCGGACACGCCGGTGTTTTTGTTCGGCTTCCCGCGCTCCGGCACGACGCTGACCGATCTGTTGCTCGACGGTCATCCGCAGATCCGCACGCTGGAGGAAAAGCCGACGATCGACGTGGTCATTGCCGCGTTGGAGAAAAACTTCGCGGAGGGCTTTCCGGACGCGCTGTCGCGATTGTCGCCGGCGGATATCGAAGCGTTGCGACAGGTCTATTTCCGGGAGGTGGATCGGCATGTCGACCGCGAGCCGGGCGGGGTCTTGGTGGACAAGCTGCCGATTCGCACGGTCCATGTGGGCGTCATCTGGCGGCTGTTCCCGCGGGCGAAGATGATATTCGCGCTCCGGCACCCCTGCGACGTCTGCCTGAGCGGCTTCATGCAGCAGTACCATCTGACTGATGCGTTCGCCAACTTTTTCACGCTCGAGGACACGGTCCGGATCTACGACAAGGTCATGAATCTCTGGAAGCTCTATGTGTCGATGCTGAAGCTCGACTGTCACGCAGTCCGGTACGAGCAGCTTGTCGAGGACCTCGAAGGCGAGACGCGCCGCCTGTTCCGTTTTCTCGGTGTGCCGTGGGACGAAGCTGCGCTCGATTATGCGCGGCGGGCGCGCGAGCGCGGCCGCATCTGGACCAACAGCTATCACCAGGTCACCGAGCCGATTTATCGCCATGCGCGCTATCGCTGGCTGCGTTACCGCCGCTATTTCGAGCCGCACCTGGAGCGCCTCGCTCCGCACATCCGCTATTTCGGCTACTCGATGGAAGATAAAAGTGGCGATGTCGACGGAGCCTAGAGCGGTCGATCCACTCGCGCTTTGCGCGATGGGTCTCGGGCTGCACGCCGAGCGCAGCTTCGAGGCAGCGGCCGACTG